>NZ_JAZQNX010000040.1:0-116045 GCF_045627565.1 Lelliottia sp.
GCGTTTAAGGTGGCGATGACGGCCTGTGTCAGGAAGCTGGTGACAATCCTGAATGCGATGGTGCGGGACAATAAAAAATGGGTGGCAGAATAGCAGTCAGCCGTTGACTTTGAACACAGCTGCTCACCCCGGCCCTCTCCCTGAAAGGGAGAGGGAGCAAACCATCCCCTCGCCCCTATGGGGAGAGGGAGCAAATCATCCCCTCGCCCCCATAGGGAGAGGGAGCAAACCATCCCCTCGCCCCCATAGGGAGAGGGAGCAAACCATCCCCTCGCCCCCATAGGGAGAGGGAGCAAACCATCCCCTCGCCCCTATGGGGAGAGGGAGCAAACCATCCCCTCGCCCCTATAGGGAGAGGGAGCAAACCATCCCCTCGCCCCTATGGGGAGAGGGAGCAAACCATCCCCTCGTCCCTATGGGGAGAGGGAGCAAACCATCCCCTCGCCTCTATGGGGAGAGGGAGCAAACCATCCCCTCGCCCCTATAGGGAGAGGGAGCAAACCATCCCCTCGCCTCTATGGGGAGAGGGAGCAAACCATCCCCTCGTCCCTATGGGGAGAGAGAGCAAACCATCCCCTCGTCCCTATGGGGAGAGGGTTAGGGTGAGGGGCCCAGCGCGCAGAGACCCTACTTCAGCGATCCCACCAGCGCTTTGCGGCTATCTTCCAGCGACACCACGCGTTTGCACACGTCTTTGCCAAACTTCTGGAAATCAGCTTCCTGATTTTTCCACTCATTTTGAATCGAGGTTTGCAGACCGCCCAGGCTACCTAAAACGCCCTGAAGCGGATTGCCACCGCCTTTCAGAACGGCTTTCGCACCCATCTCATTAATGCTGTCCTGCAGGATGCCGCCCATCGCCTGATTCACCAGGTTTTGGCCGTCGGCACGCACCTGATCGATAGCCTTGTAATGGAACGTCAGGCCGTCGGTACGATGCTCAAGAATGCGGTTCATCTGTTCTTTCAGCTGCGCGTCCAGCTTGGTCAGGCGAGAGCGCATATTGCTGTTCTCACCCACTTCTTTAGCGATGATCTTATCCAGCGCCACGCGGCCTTTCTCTACGCGGGTTAGCGCACCTTCGTCAATCCACGGAAGCGCGGCGCGGAGATCGGCCTGATAATCTTTTGCCTGCTCGCGCTGTGCCGCGCTCAGGGTATATTGTTTGCCGTTAAACATCACATTGCCATCAGGCGTGATGACCAGATTGCCGTTTTCACCTTTCACCTGGACGGTTTGCGGATTCAGGATCACATCGTCGCGCGGTGTGACTTCACATTTGTATTCCGCATGCGCCGTCAACGCGGTTGTCATCAGTGCCACAGCCAGCAGCGTTTTGTGCATCATATCAATCCCTCAAGACAAAACGGGCCGGCATTTGCCGGCCCTTTGCTAGTTAGTCCCACCAAATATCGAAAAGTTCGCTGACGCGTACCTCTTCGAATTTGCGGTCTTCCAGCCATTTACGTACAAGTGCTTGCTGTTCTTCGGTGCATTTACCGATTTCTTGCTTGCAGATCAGCCCTTCCCACGACAGGTAGCCACTGCCATCAAACGCCAGTTTATTTGGCTCGATGACTTCATCGATAAAGGCGTCAACTTCCTTATCAATCGTTTCTACACTGGTGCCTTCCGGGAAACGCCACGCGACAGAAAAACCCACTTCCTGGAATTCTTCGATGTGCATCTTTTTACGCAGACGACGGCTACGGTTTACCATTATTTCACCCTCTCGAACATTAAGTCCCATACACCGTGACCAAGACGATGGCCACGCTGTTCAAATTTCGTCACCGGACGTGAATCCGGGCGCGGTACATAATCGTTATTCTCAGACAGGTTTTTGTACCCATCCAGAGACGACATCACTTCCAGCATATGTTCCGCATACGGCTCCCAGTCGGTCGCCATGTGGAAGACGCCGCCGAGTTTTAGCTTACTTTTCACAAGCTCAGCAAACTCTGCCTGAACGATGCGGCGTTTATTATGACGTGCTTTGTGCCATGGGTCAGGGAAAAAGAGCTGAACCATGTTCAAAGAATTGTCAGGAATCATTTTGTGCAGCACTTCAACCGCGTCGTGGCACATTACGCGCAGGTTCTCGATGCCCTCTTCATGCGCCGTTGCCAGGCACGCGCCCACCCCTGGGGAGTGAACCTCAATACCCAGGAAGTTTTGCTCCGGACGTGCTTTCGCCATGGTTACCAGCGACGTGCCCATACCAAAACCAATCTCCAGCGTGATCGGTCCATTGCGACCAAACAGCTCGGCGAAGTCGACAGGCTGTTCGCTGAACTCAACGCCCATCACCGGCCAGTAGTTATCCAGCGCGTGCTGCTGCCCTTTCGTCAGGCGCCCTTGACGGCGGACAAAGCTGCGAATACGGCGCAGCGGGCGACCGTTTTCATCAAATTCCGGTGAAATGACGTCATTTTTCATAAAAGAGTAGTCTGCTTGTGAGAGTGTTCGGGAAACGGGCATTATCCAAAGTTAAGCCTTGTATGCAAGCATGGGAAAGATCCGGTTTACAGCCGAAGGGCGCTGTGCTGCAATCTGCGTCCCAAATAAGGTGAATCCATGACCATGCATGCCTCTCAATTTTCAGCCCAGGTGCTGGACTGGTACGACAAATACGGGCGTAAAACCCTGCCCTGGCAAATTGAAAAAACACCGTACAAAGTATGGCTCTCTGAGGTGATGTTGCAACAAACGCAGGTCGCGACGGTTATTCCTTATTTTGAGCGCTTTATGACGCGCTTCCCGACCATCACCGATCTCGCCAATGCGCCCTTAGACGAAGTGCTGCACCTGTGGACGGGACTCGGTTATTACGCCCGCGCGCGCAATCTGCACAAAGCCGCGCAGCAGGTCGCAACGGTTCATCACGGCAAGTTTCCCGAAACTTACGAAGACGTCGCTGCGCTGCCTGGCGTTGGGCGTTCCACCGCAGGCGCGGTGTTGTCCCTTTCCCTGGGCAAACATTTTCCGATTCTCGACGGCAACGTGAAACGCGTGCTGGCCCGCTGTTATGCGGTGGATGGCTGGCCGGGTAAAAAAGAGGTCGAAAAGCGTTTATGGGAAATCAGCGAAGCCGTCACCCCGGCGAAAGGCGTTGAGCGTTTTAACCAGGCGATGATGGATTTGGGCGCTATCGTGTGCACGCGCTCAAAACCGAAGTGCGAGCTTTGTCCGGTTAATAATCTCTGCGTGGCCTATGCGAATCATTCATGGGCGCAATATCCGGGTAAAAAGCCCAAGCAGACAATTCCGGAACGCACCGGGTATATGTTGCTGATGCAGCACAGTGATGAAGTGTATCTCGCCCAGCGTCCGCCGAGCGGTTTGTGGGGCGGATTATTCTGTTTCCCGCAGTTCGAATCCGAAGAAGGGCTGCGTCAGTGGCTGGCAGATCGTGGAATCGGCGCCGATAATCTCACGCAACTGACTGCATTTCGCCACACGTTTAGCCATTTCCATTTAGATATTGTGCCAATGTGGCTTCCCGTGTCCTCATTCACCTCATGCATGGATGAAGGAACGGGTCTCTGGTATAACTTAGCGCAACCGCCATCAGTCGGGCTGGCCGCTCCGGTGGAGCGCCTGTTACAACAATTACGTGCCGGAGCAGTGGTTTAGCTTTGGTAACATCAAGAGGAATGAGTATGGCCAGAACAATTTTTTGTACCTATCTGCAGCGCGACGCCGAAGGGCAAGACTTTCAGCTTTATCCGGGCGATTTGGGAAAACGTATCTTTAACGAGATCTCTAAAGAAGCCTGGGCGCAGTGGCAGCAGAAACAGACCATGCTCATCAACGAGAAAAAACTCACGATGATGAACCCGGATCATCGCAAACTGCTTGAAGCAGAAATGGTGAACTTCTTGTTCGAAGGGAAAGACGTCCACATCGAAGGCTACACGCCGCCAGAAAAATAACAGCGTGCGGGGACAACCCCGCCGTTAAAGCAAACACAACACGCAGTCCCGGAATGATGAAAAAATTATTAGCGCTAGCCCTTGTTGCGCCGTTGCTTGTGTCTTGTTCCAGTAAAAAAGGCGATAGCTATAACGAAGCCTGGGTAAAGGACACGAACGGTTTTGACATTCTGATGGGGCAGTTTGCCCATAACATCGAAAACATTTGGGGTTTTAACGAAGTCCTGATCGCGGGACCCAAGGACTACGTTAAATATACCGACGCTTACCAGACCCGTAGCCACATCAACTTTGATGACGGCACGATCACCATCGAAACCATCGCGGGGACTGAACCGGCAGCGCATTTGCGTCAGGCGATCGTGAAAACCCTGCTGATGGGTGACGATCCTGGCTCAATTGACCTCTATTCAGACGCCGACGATGTGACTATCTCCAAAGAACCGTACCTGTACGGTCAGGTCGTTGATCAGACTGGCCAGCCCATTCGTTGGGAAGGTCGCGCGACCACATTTGCGGATTATCTGCTGCAAACACGCCTCAAAAGCCGCACCAATGGCCTGAAAATCATCTACAGCGTCACCATCAATCTGGTGCCGAACCACCTCGACAAACGTGCGCATAAATACGTGGGCATGGTACGTCAGGCTTCGCGGAAATATGGCGTTGATGAATCCTTAATCCTGGCGATTATGCAAACCGAATCCTCCTTCAACCCGTATGCCGTTAGTCGTTCCGACGCGTTAGGGCTCATGCAGGTTGTTCAGCATAGCGCGGGGAAAGACGTGTTCCGCTCGCAGGGGAAATCCGGCACGCCGAGCCGCAGCTATTTGTTCGATCCGCAGAGCAACATTGATACCGGGACCGCCTATCTGGCGATGCTAAACAATGTCTATCTGGGCGGAATTGTTAACCCAACCTCACGTCGTTACGCAGTGATTACCGCCTACAACGGCGGCGCGGGCAGCGTGTTGCGCGTGTTCTCAAGCGACAAAGTGCAGGCCGCGAACATCATTAACAGCATGGCACCGGGCGATGTTTACCAGACGCTGACCACGCGTCATCCGTCAGGGGAATCCCGCCGTTATCTGTACAAAGTGAATACCGCGCAAAAAAACTACCGCCGCCGGTAGTTTCCTGACCTCGCCCTCTTCCGCTGGGAGAGGGCGTCCTGATTCCCTTGCCCTGTGCGAGTGGGTGTCCTGACTCCCCGAGAGAGGGCGTCCTAATCCCTCTCCCAGCGGGAGAGGGCCAAAGTGAGGGCATCAGACCGCACTCATCCAACCCCATCCATACGAAAACGTTATTTGCATCACAATCCAAACTGCAAATTAATGTGGATTGCATTTTTTTGCGGGAGGTAACAAAACATATTGTTCCCTGCTGATAGAATTGCATCAAATTAAACCCCTGAATGTTTACAAAACAACATATCTCCCGCTCAATTGTGAGGAAAGTAACATGAACCTTAAGCTGCAGCTTAAAATATTGTCGTTTCTGCAGTTCTGTCTGTGGGGGAGCTGGCTAACCACGCTTGGCTCCTACATGTTTGTGACGCTGAAGTTTGATGGTGCGTCTATTGGTGCGGTTTACAGCTCGCTCGGTATTGCGGCGGTATTCATGCCAACGCTATTGGGCATCGTGGCGGATAAATGGATCAGCGCCAAATGGCTCTATGCGATTTGCCATCTGGTCGGTGCTGGTACGCTGTTTATGGCGGCCGGCGTCACCACGCCAGGCGCGATGTTTATGGTTATCTTGCTCAACTCGCTGGCCTACATGCCAACGCTTGGCTTGATCAACACCATTTCCTACCACCGCATTAAATCTGCGGGCATGGATATCGTGACGGATTTCCCACCAATCCGTATCTGGGGCACTATCGGCTTTATCATGGCGATGTGGGGCGTGAGCTTTGCAGGCTTTGAACTGAGCCATATGCAGCTTTACATCGGTGCTGCGCTGTCTTTGGTGCTGGCGCTGTTTACCCTGACGCTGCCTCATGTCCCGGTTTCGAACCAGCAGAAACAGCAGAGCTGGAGCTCAATGCTCGGTCTGGACGCGTTCGCGCTGTTCAAAAACAAACGCATGGCGGTCTTCTTTATCTTCTCCATGCTGTTGGGCGCAGAGCTGCAAATCACCAACATGTTCGGCAACACCTTCCTGCACAGCTTCGATAACAATCCGCTGTTCTCAGGCAGTTTTATCGTTGAACACGCCTCGGTGATGATGTCGATTTCGCAGATTTCTGAAACCCTGTTCATCCTGACCATTCCGTTCTTCCTGAGCCGTTACGGCATCAAGAACGTCATGCTGATCAGTATCGCGGCATGGATGCTGCGCTTCGGTCTGTTCGCCTACGGCGACCCAAGCGCATTCGGTACCGTGCTGCTGGTTCTGTCGATGATTGTTTACGGTTGCGCCTTCGACTTCTTCAATATCTCGGGTTCGGTGTTTGTCGAAAAAGAAGTGAAGCCTGAAATCCGCGCCAGTGCTCAGGGTATGTTCCTGATGATGACCAACGGTTTCGGCTGTATTCTCGGCGGCGTGGTGAGCGGAAAAGTGGTTGAAGCCTACACCACTAACGGCATTACCGACTGGCAGCCAGTGTGGTTGATCTTCGCGGCTTACTCGCTGGTACTGTTCTTTGCCTTCATTGCTTTGTTCAAGTACAAACACGTTCGCGTTCCGACTGGTGCACAGCCTATCGCGCACTAAACGTGCTCAAATCCCTCTCCTTAACAGGAGAGGGACAGTGTTCCTAAAACCCATCCCACCGACAGTAAATCCGCACTGCCACCTGGACTCAAATTCCGCGCAATGAATGCCTGATCCATCTCGATCAGCGCCTCGCGATCCCAACCGTGGGTCAGTAAATTCCGTGCATAATTCTGCACATAACGCAGTCCGTCCATTCCGCCGCGCGACACCAGATTGCTATCCTGATTCACCGCCATCAGGCGCAAAAGCAGATCGTGAAGCGGGCCGCCCTGCCACTGCATCAACACATTGCGCACCGTTGCGAAACCGCTCTCCGCTTCGCCGCGCGCGCCGGTCAGACCAAACTGCTGATACTGCCGCTCGCCTGCCGTCGACATACCGCTGCGGCCCGCGAGTTCACGCTCAACCAGCCCACGGCAAATGTTACGGATCTCACAGCACAGCGTGTCGGCCGTCGCATTTTGCACGCGTCCGGCAGTGAAACAGAGTAAACCCAACGAGAAAATCCCGCCTTTATGTGTATTCACCCCGTCCGTTGCAGCGTACATCGCCTGCTCGCACGCGATGCCCATTGGGCGAATCAGCCGCAGCTGCTCCGCTGCGGCTTTATCCGCATGTTCACTCCCCAGTTCTGCAAAGCGCACAAACCAGGGGGCAATCGCTTTGATACTGCGGACAAACAGCGCGTGGTCCATATCGCGATGCGCGCCGTTATTGAACTTATCCACCAGTCCGGGCTTGGGCGTTAACTCAAGTTCGTGCCACAGCGCCTCTTCGGCGAGCTCCGGCACGCTAACGCAGCGCGGTTTAGTCGCGAGCAAACCAGTCATCAATCATCTTCTCCACGCGAGCCACCACTTGTTCAACCGGATGCTGACGCGAACGTGAACAGGCGTGCGCCGGTTCATCGCAGATCAGACAGCGACGCATATGCGACCCCAGCGATTGCCGTCCGACATGCCCATCCGTCGGGCAAATCACATCAATATCCCAGAGCCGGCCGAGCGGGTGACTCTGCTCCAGTTCCGTGCAGTGGGCTTTGATTTCCGGGGCCTGATGGGCCACGCACCACAGCGCTTCTGGCCCGGTAGACAGCCACAGCACCTGGCGGTCAAGCACCTGCCAGCGGTGTTCCCACAGCAGCTGATCGCACATCTGCAACGCCACGCCCATGCTGTTGCGATAGCGCAGGCTGTCTTTCACTTCCCCCGGCGTAACTAACGTGAGGGAAATGACCGGTTGTTGGTAGTGCGTGAGCCAGTCAGCCTGTCGCGCTGCGCGGTTTTCTTTTGCCGCCAGCAGCGCTTCGAGGCCGACACCCGCACGCACGGGTGTCGCTATCGTCATGATGTCACTCCTTCACCTGTCGGACGGTGTCGATCACGCTGCCGTCACGGTAGCGGATCACGCCGACGATTTTGTCGGTAAATTCGATCGGTTTCGGTTCGCCGGTCAACGAGATCGCCCGCGCGTAGAGCGCTTCGATATCAACGATTTTCAGTCCGGCGGCTTCCAGCCGTTCGCGGATTTCCGGGCGCGCCGGATTCACCGCGATGCCGTGGTCCGTCACCAGGACGTCAATGCTCTCGCCCGGCGTTAGGCGCGTGGTGACGCGTTTGACGACCGTTGGAATGCGGCTGCGCAAAAGCGGCGCAACAACAATCGTGAGATTTGCCGCAGCGGCCACGTCACAGTGCCCGCCAGACGCCCCGCGCATCACCCCGTCTGAACCGGTAATCACGTTCACGTTGAAATCCGTGTCGATTTCCAACGCGCTTAAAATCACCACGTCGAGCTGATCGCAGCTTGCCGCTTTGCTGCCCGGATTGGCATAAACGTTTGTCGAAATCTCCACGTGATTCGGGTTACGCGCCAGCGAAGCCGCCGCCTGACCGTCAAAGCACTGGGTATCGAGCAGCGTTTCAATTAACCCTTTCTCATGCAGATCGACCAGGCTGCCGGTAATGCCGCCCAGCGCAAAACGCGCGGTCACGCCGCTGCGTTCCATTTTCTCGCCCATAAAGCGCGTGCAGGCGGTCGCCGCTGCGCCCGAACCGGTCTGCATCGAGAAGCCGGGTTTGAAATAACCCGAGTGTTCAATCACGTCCGCCGCAAAGCGGGCGATCATCAGCTCGCGCGGGTTGCTGGTGACGCGCGCTGCGCCGACGCTGATTTTCGCCGGGTCGCCGACGCTGTCGACCTGCACGATATAATCCACCCGATCCTGCACAATGCTGGCGGGCATGTTCGGGAACGGTACGATCTCTTCGGTGAGCAGCACCACGTTGCGGGCAAACTGCGCATCAACCATCGCATAGCCCAGCGATCCGCAGCTGGATTTCCCGTGCGTGCCATTGGCATTGCCAAACTCATCGCTGCACGGCACGCCTAGAAACGCCACGTCGATGTTCAGCTCACCGTCCTGCAGCAGCTTCACGCGCCCGCCGTGAGAGTGGATTTGCACCGGCTCGTCCATCAGCCCGTGAGAAATGGCATCCGCCAGTTTGCCGCGCATTCCGGAGGTGTAAATACGGGTAATCACGCCGCTTTCGATGTGCTCGATCAGCGCATCGTTGCAAGTCATCAAGGAGCTGGAGGCCAAAGTGAGATTTTTAAAGCCCATTTTTGCCAGCAGCGCGACCACGCTATTGATCACCCGATCGCCTTCGCGAAACGCATGATGGAACGAAATCGTCATCCCGTCCTGCAATCCGCAGCGTTTCACCGCGTCCTCTACGGAATCGCACAGCTTACGCTGATACTTTGCTTCGATATCAGCCAGCCAGGGTGTTGCGCTGTGGGCCGTATCAAACGGTGTTAAGCCCCTGAGATGGGGGAAATTCACATGGAGAAGTTCAGTCTGATTCATTTGTCATCCTTAGCGACGCACGCCGGAGGCCGCTGCACGTTCCAGCACTCTCTGGGCATGATCAATAATCGGGGCATCCACCATTTTGCCGTTGAGCGACACGACGCCCAGGCCGTTGCGCGCGCCCTCTTCTGCCGCTTCGATCACTCGCATAGCGTGATCCACTTCCTGCTGGGTTGGCGCGTAAGCGTTATGCAGCAGATCGATCTGGCGCGGGTTGATCAGTGATTTGCCGTTAAAGCCCATCTTGCGGATCAGTTCGACTTCGCGCAGGAATCCGGCTTCGTCGTTGACGTCTGACCACACTACGTCAAATGCGTCGATACCTGCCGCGCGTGCGGCATGCAGCACGGCGCAGCGAGCGTAAAAGAGCTCGGTACCGTCGCCGCGTTCGGTTTGCATATCCATCACATAATCAAAACCCGCCAGCGCGATGCCGATCAGGCGCGGGGTGCTGCGGGCAATTGCCACGGCGTTGATAACGCCAATCGCCGACTCAATCGCTGCCATCACGCGGGTGGAGCCCACTTCTCGACCACACTCGCGTTCGATGCGCTCCAGATGGCCTTCCAGTTCGTGGATATCTTCCGGCGTATCGGTTTTTGGCAGACGGATCACGTCCGCGCCTCCCTGGACGGCGGCTTCAAGGTCCAGCAGACCAAACGGCGTGCTCAGCGGGTTAATGCGCACCACGGTTTCGATATCCCGATACATCGGATGCTGCAGAGCGTGGAACACCAGCAGACGCGCGGTATCTTTCTCGCGTAGGGCGACGGCGTCCTCGAGGTCAAACATGATGGAATCGGGGCGATAGATAAATGCGGTCGAAAGCATGGCGGCGTTCGCGCCAGGCAGGAACAGCATACTGCGACGGAGTTTGTTCATGACATTTTGCTCCAGTCGATAGGCTGCTCTTCAGCAGCGCGCAGAACCGCGCTTTGCAGGCGGGCGCGAATCACACAGTCGAGCGCCCCTTTATCCTCAACGATGATCAAACCTTGACGCACCTCCAGCGCGTGCAGCGTTTCATTGACCACCTGGCGAATCTGATCGCCAAACTGCTTAATCACTTCACTGTGGATGACAATCTCCAGCTCGCCGTCGGCGGGGGCGATTTTCACCATCAGGTCGCTGGACTCCTGCGTTCCGGCCAGCGCCTCCCTTACAATTTTCATGATAAATTCCTGATAGTTATGCGACTTCCGTGCGTGCGCTGTAGTGCGCTTCGAGATGCGCGAAAGTGGACTCCGGGACAATCTCCCGTATGCGGGAAAACTGCTGTGTCTTGAGTAAACGGCGCACTTCCGATGCCGAAATAGCATTTCCGGTAGCCTTAATGCGCGGCATTTCCACCACCTCAATCTGCGGAGCGAGCAGCTGGTGCAGCGTCTGGTTGTACTGGCGGGTGATATCGCAAAACGGTTCTGATCCGATAAACCGATGGGTAATCCCCAGTGCGGGCGCGATAAAATCACGGAAAATCAGCACGTCGATTTCGCTCCACGCCTGCTGCACTTTGCCACTCTCTTTGAGGAAATAGGCCGGGAAGGTGGCGCGCGAAATGATGTATTGCGACCCTTCATGAACGGATACGTTCGACAGATGCGCCACGCCTGCGCGCACCATGTCCAGACGATCGCGGAACGAGAAGAATGACGCGTCTTCGCGCACCACAAACAGATGCAGCCAGTCGCACTGCTGAGCCGCCTGCTCCACCAGATGACGATGTCCAAGGGTGAACGGATTGGCGTTCATTACAATCGCGCCAATCTTCTCGCCACACTTGCGCTGAGCAGCAAGCGAACGGCAGTAACGCTCAATCCCCTGCGGGGTATTTTCCAGCAGGACCGCGTTATTACCGCTTTGGGCAATCGGCCAGAAACCACTGCGGGCAAAACGCTCTTTGTTGCACGGACGCGTACACAAAAAGAGGTGGAAATGGCCGCGCACGAGCGCGGCATTCTCCACTTCAGCCAGCAGGCGCGCGCTCAAATTCGCGCCACGCAGTTGCTCATCAACGGCCACGCATTTGATGACGTTTGCGGCTAGCCCCGCGCATCCCACCAGTTGTGTACCGGACCACGCCTCCACAAACAGGGTGATGTCGTTGTCCAGCCCCAGGCCGCTGTCCGCCAGCAGATAGCGAATCTGGCTTAAGCGTTCCGGGTGTTTCGCCACGTCGGTCAGGCGGAAATCGATGGCGGAGTGTCTGTCCATGGCCTCTTACCTAGTGCGCAGCCGTCAGCAACTGCGCTGGCGCTTCCATGATCACATTGCTCAGATGACCGATATTTTCGATCTCCACTTCAATGCGATCGCCCTCTTGCATGAACAGCGGCGGATTGCGTTTTTTACCCACGCCGCCTGGCGATCCGGTGATGATCACATCGCCCGGGCTTAAGCGGGTAAAGGTGCTGATGTATTCGATCAGCTCCGCGACCTTGTGAATCATGCTGCTGGTGTTGTCTTCCTGCACCATGCGGCCGTTCAGCCAGGTGCGGATCGCCAGCTGGTGCGGATCGGGGATTTCATCGGCAGTCGCCATCCACGGACCAAACGCGCCGGTTTGTCGCCAGTTTTTGCCTGCCGTAAACCAGGTATGCTGCCAGTCACGCGCAGAGCCATCCATGTAACAGCTGTAACCCGCCACATGGCGCAGAGCGTCATCCCTGCTGATGTTTTCCCCGCCTTTACCAATGATCACCGCCAGTTCGCCTTCGTAATCGAACTCACTGGAGTGACGCGGTTTCAGCACCGGAGAGTTATGTCCGGTCTGAGAATCCGGGAAGCGGACAAACAGCGTAGGAGCCGGGTTATGCTGATCGAACTCCTGGCGTTTCTCGGCGTAGTTCATGCCCACGCAAAGGATTTTCTCTGGATGCTCAATCACCGGTAAAAAGGTGATTGCGTCCAACGGCACGTCAACGGCATCGTTGAGATAACGCGTGGCTTCTGCCATACCGTTACCCTGCAACAGCGCTTTAAGGTCGCTGTAGCGGTCACCCAAACGGCGACCTAAATTCACCACACCGTCGGCCTTCACGATGCCGTAGCTGCGTTGACCTTTATAAATAAAGCTTGCGAGTTTCATTGTTCTTTCCTGAAAACTTAAACGAGGAAGTTGCCCAGAATCAGCAGCGAGATAGAGACGTTGATCGCCCCGCCAATACGCGTCGCAATCTGAGCGAATGGCATCAGGCTCATGCGGTTACCTGCGGTCAGGATTGCCACGTCGCCCGTTCCGCCCTGTCCGCTCTGACAGCAAGAGACGATGGCGACATCAATCGGGTGCATACCAATCTTTTTACCGACGAAGAACCCGGTAGCCACCAGCGCAGAGACGGTGCTGATAATCACCAGCAGGTTGCTGACGGTGAACGCGTTGACCAGTTCCTGCCACGGCGTAATCGCCACGCCAACGGCGAACAGAATCGGATAGGTAACGGAGGTCTGGAAGAATTTGTAAACCACCTGCGAGCCTTCCAGCAGACGCGGAGACGCGCCGTTGCACAGTTTGACCAGCACGGCCATAAACAGCATGCCGACCGGGGCTGGCAGGCCAATCAACTTGTGACCAAGCATACCCAGCATGTAGAGCAGCACGGCCAGCAATGCGCCGGAGGCAATCGTGGTCACGTCCGCTTTACCGGAGAACGCCGGTTGGGAAGCCGTCGCATCAGCATTAGCACGGTTTGGCATCAGTTGGCCTTCGCCGGTCAGATGCGGGTAGCGTTTACCAAGCTGGTTCAGGCAGCCGGAGATGATAATGGCGGTTAAGCCACCAAGCATGACCATCGGCAGTACGCGACCGAGCGCGACGCCCTGATCCATATGCAGCAACGTGGCGTATCCGATCGAAAGCGGTATTGCGCCCTCACCGACGCCGCCTGCCATAATCGGCAGAATAATAAAGAAGAAGATCTGGAACGGTTCAAGACCGAGGGCCATGCCCACGCCCATTCCGACAAGCATGCCGACGATTTCGCCGCACAGCATCGGGAAGAAAATGCGCAGGAAGCCCTGAATCAGCACCGTGCGGTTCATACTCATAATGCTGCCGACAATAATGCAGCAGATATACAGATAGAGAATGTTGGTGGATTTGTAGAACTTGGTGGTGGACTCCACGACCACATCAGGCAGCAGGCCGTAGTAGACCATCGCCGACGGGATGAAGGTGGCGCAAATCGCCGCTGCGCCGAGCTTGCCAACAATCGGCAGACGCTTACCGAACTCGCCACAGGCGAAGCCGAAGAAAGCGAGTGTCGCGACCATCACCACAATGTCGCTTGGCAGCTTGCCGCCCAGGCAGTCGATAGCAATCAGCACGCCAGCTAATACAAACAGCGGCAGCGGAATGATCCCCACTTTCCAGGTATCCATAATGTGCCACCAGCGCTCTTTGAGCGTCGGCCGCTGAATATCTATCGGATCGTGCGTTACAGAGAAAGAATCGTCAGTAGTGCTCATCATTAAGCCTCTTGGTTATTTGTGCATTAAGCTTAAAGTTGTCAGCGCGGGCTTTATGTGAGGAACGGCATATTAAAACCGAAGTTTTAATGGCCTCTATGGTTTTAATGGTTTCTTTTATTGAATGTGATTAATGACTTATTTATTGCCGTGGTTTTAATGGTTTCTTTTCCAGAATGAACAAATGAATAACATTTATTTGTTTTATATTAAACGTTCGTCTAATTCTTAAAATGCTTTTGCAATAACCGCTGTGCAAGGGATCACAAGTTTTGGGCAAAGCCTAATCCTGTCAAAAAAAAGATGATATATTCACCTAATCCGTTAATACCGCGCGTGATAGTTATGAAGGTTTCGTTTCAGATTAAGTTATTTATTTCGCTGGTGGCTTTCTTTTCAGTGCTGTTTGCATTGCTGGGTGGATATTATTATATCGACGTCAGCAGACAACTTTATCAAGAAATGAGCACTCGGGCGAAAATACAAGCAGAAGAAATTGCGCTTATTCCTACTTTGCGTAAAGAGGTTGAAGAAAAAGATATCAAAGCAATCCATGCTTTTATGCATCAAATAGCGGATCACAGCGACGCCAGTTTTATTGTGATTGGGGATAATAACGGTCGGCACCTGTTTCATTCTGCCTTTGAGGATCGTGTGGGGACCACCCTGGTTGGCGGCGACAACGCCGAAGTGTTGCAGGGCAAAAACATCACCACCATCCGTAAAGGTGGTTTAGGGATTTCGCTGCGCAGCAAAGCGCCTGTTTTCAACGATGCCGGACAGGTCGTGGGCATCGTCTCGGTGGGCTATCTCACCAGCTATCTTGATACCATTACCGTCAGCAAAGTGGTGAATATCCTTATCGCGGCCGTGCTGCTGCTTATCGCCCTGTTTATCTTCTCGTGGTATTTCACCCGCAGCATAAAAAAGCAGATCTTTTCTCTCGAGCCGCGCGAAATTGGCCTGCTGGTGCGCCAGCAAAAAGCGATGATGGAGTCAATTTACGAAGGGGTGATCGCCATCGACGCGCATTTGCGGATCGAAGTGATCAACCAGGCCGCGCGTCAATTGCTGGGCTTACAGCATCCGGCGCGTGAACTGCGTGGGCAATTGATTAGCGAGGTTATCAACCCGGTGTCGTTCTTCACGCCGCAAACGATGCTGGCGAAAGACACGCACGATGAGATCTGCCACTTTAACGATCTCACGGTGATCGCCAGCCGGGTGCGGATCATGCTGGAGGATTCACTTCAGGGCTGGGTGGTCACCTTTCGCGATCGCAATGAGATCGACTCGCTCAGCGCCCAACTGAGTCAGGTAAAACGTTATGTCGACAATCTGCGCATCATGCGTCATGAGCAGTTGAATCGCATGACAACGCTTTCCGGCATGTTGCATATGGGCCGTTATGAAGAGGCAATTGGCTTTATTCAGGCGCAATCGGAACATGCGCAGGAGCTGCTGGACTTTATCTCTTCGCGGTTCAGTTCACCCACGCTGTGCGGTCTGCTGCTCGGGAAATCCGCGCGGGCGCGCGAGAAAGGCGTTGAGCTGAATTTCGATCCCGCCTGTCGCATGGAGAAACCTTTCGCCCCGCTTCACGAAGCCGAACTGATCTCCATTATTGGTAATTTACTGGATAACGCTATCGAAGCCACACAGCGCGCGCCGCTCCCGCATGAGCCGGTAGAAGTGCTGATAAAACTCAATGAGCGCGAGCTGATTATTGAGGTAGCGGATCAGGGAGTGGGCATTAAACCGGACATCCGCGAACGAATATTTGAACGCGGCATTACCACCAAAACGCGTGGCGATCACGGTATTGGCCTGTACCTGATCGACAGTTATGTCACCCAGGCTGGCGGCGCCATCGAAGTTGCCGATAACTCGCCTCGGGGCGCTATTTTCTCACTCTTTATTCCCGCCACGGGAATCGCTCGACGCCCCGCTCAGGAACTGGAAGATACAGACTATGCAACATGAACATATCGACGTATTGATTGTTGAAGATGAGAACGAACTGGCACAGCTTCACGCCGAGCTGATTAGTAAACATCCGCGCCTGCGGCTGGTGGGCATTGCCTCGTCACTCGCCGATGCGCAGGCCAAGCTCACCCGCTTGCAGCCGCAGTTGGTTCTGCTGGATAACTATTTGCCGGACGGTAAGGGCATTACGTTAATCAGCAACCCCCTGCTGATGCCCGCGAATTGCTCCATCATTTTCATCACCGCCGCCAGCGATATGGATACCTGTAGTCTGGCGATACGCAACGGTGCATTCGATTACATTCTGAAGCCCGTTTCCTGGAAACGGCTCAGCCAGTCGCTCGAACGCTTTGTGCAATTTGCCGAACAACAGCGCGTCTGGAAGATTGTTGACCAGCAAAATGTCGATTCGCTTTACCAGCTTCAGGCCAAAAATTACCGGCAGGATAACGGCAGCAAAGGGATTGAGGAGAAGACGCTGGCGCGGGTACAGACGCTGTTTAACGACCAGGCCGGGCACTGTTTTTCGGTAGACGACGTGGTGAGCGAAACCGGCTTGAGCAAAACCACGACGCGGCGCTATCTGGAGCACTGTGTCGAAGCGGGCTTTTTGAATGTGGAAATGCTTTACGGAAAGATTGGGCATCCGCGCAGAATGTACAAACGCGCAGAGGCGTGATGAGGCGGTGTGAATCCCTGATCCTCACCTTCTCCCCAAAGAGAAAGAAGGAACCGCCCGGAGCCGTCTTTTTCCCTCACCCCTGCCCTCTCCCAAAGGGAGAGGGAGAAAACATCAGAAAGAGCGTTAACGTGAAAGAGCAAACTATCCCCTCTCTCAGAGCAAGATAACAGAGAGAAGCAGATAACCATCTCCTCTCACAGAGCGAGATAACAGAGGGAAGCAGGTAACCATCTCCTCTCACCGAGCGAGAGGGGGAAAACAGAGGGAAGCAGAAAATCGTCCCCTCTCCCCACGGGAGAGGGTTAGGGTGAGGGCAGCAGCCCGCACTTACTTCAGCACGTACCCATACAGCCGCTTAATTCCATCGGCATCTTTCTCGCTGTAAACGCCCTGGAGTTCTGGCGAGAAGCCAGGTAACACATTAATGCCCTCTTCCAGCGCCAGGAAATAACGCTGTACCGCCCCGCCCCAGACTTCTCCGGGCACAACGCACAACACCCCCGGTGGATACGGCAGCGCACCTTCAGCGGCGATACGCCCTTCCGCCTGGCTGATACGCACCAGCTCCACGTTGCCGCGAATGTACTCCTGGTTGGCATCCTGCGGGTTCATCACCACCGCCGGGAAATCCGCTTTACGGAACATCGCTTTTTGCAGATCTTTGACGTTAAAACTGACGTACAGATCGTGCATCTCCTGACAAAGCTCACGCAGGGTGTAATCGCGATAACGCACCGGATATTTATTGAAGACGCTCGGTAAGACGTCTGCCAGCGGCGTGTCGTCTTCGATGTGCTGTTCAAACTGCCCCAGCATCGCCACCAGTTGCGCCATTTTTTCGGCGCTTTCAGCAGGCGTGAGCAGGAAAAGGATCGAGTTGAGATCGCATTTTTCCGGCACAATGCCATTTTCACGCAGATAATGCGCGAGGATCGTCGCCGGAATGCCAAAGTCGGTGTAACCGCCGGTTTCAGCGTCGATACCCGGCGTGGTCAGCAGCAGCTTGCAGGGATCGACAAAGTACTGCTCGCTGGCATACCCCTCAAAGCCGTGCCATTTAGCACCAGGCTCAAAGCTAAAGAAGCGGCGCTCGCTGGCAATCGCGTGCGTCGGATGATCCTGCCACGGACGCCCTGCCACCACGGGAGGAATAAAGGGTTTGATCATCTTACAGTTTGCCACGATCGCCTTACGCGCCTCGATCCCTAGCTCGACGCATTCCGCCCACAGTCGGCGTCCACTCTCGCCTTCATGGATTTTGGCGTTGATATCCAGCGAGGCAAACAACGGATAAAACGGGCTGGTCGAGGCGTGAAGCATAAATGCGTTATTCAGACGCTTATGGGGACAAAAGCGCGCCTGACCGCGAATGTGATTGTCTTTCTTGTGGATCTGCGACGTTTGCGAGAAACCTGCCTGCTGCTTATGCACCGATTGGGTCACAAATATGCCCGGATCATTTTCATTCAGTTCCAGCAACAGCGGTGAGCTATCGGCCATCATCGGGATAAACTGCTCGTACCCCACCCACGCCGAATCAAACAGAATGTAGTCGCACAGATGGCCGATCTTGTCGATCACCTGCCGGGCGTTATAAACGGTGCCGTCGTAGGTACCGAGCTGGATCACGGCCAGGCGGAACGGTCGCGCGTCCTGCGTCTTTTCGGGAGCGACTTCGTTGATCAGTTCGCGCAGGTAGGCATCGTCAAAACAGTGCTCATCAATGCCACCAATAAAACCAAACGGGTTACGCGCTGCTTCCAGATAGACCGGCGTCGCGCCAGCCTGAATCAACGCGCCATGATGGTTAGATTTGTGATTATTACGGTCGAATAACACCAGGTCACCGCGCGTCAGCAGAGCATTGGTGACAACTTTATTGGCCGCAGATGTTCCGTTAAGCACAAAGTAGGTTTTGTCTGCGTTGAACACTTTCGCCGCAAATTTTTGCGCATCTTTCGCAGAACCTTCGTGAATCAATAAGTCACCCAGTTTCACATCGGCATTGCACATATCTGCGCGAAACACGTTCTCGCCAAAGAACTCAAAGAACTGCCGCCCCGCGGGGTGTTTTTTAAAAAAGGCACCGTGCTGATGGCCTGGACAGGCAAACGTGCTGTTATCCATCGCAACATACTGACTCAGAGTGTCAAAAAATGGCGGCAACACGTTCTCTTCATAACGACAGGCTGCGGCTTCCAGTTCCAATAACTCCTGGGCGTTGCCGCTTATCACTGCCACCACGCCTTCCGGAACCTCAACAGGCTCAGACGAGAAGATAAAGACCGGAAGCTGGAACCCAGTGCGTTTCAGTAACGCCAGAATACCGCTGCGGCTTTGCGCAACCGTCATAATGACCACGGCGACATCCGTAAAATCGGTGTTATCCAGCGTCACCACTTCACGATGGGTGGAAAGCGCGGAAACCAGCTCGTGGCTGACGGCAATTTTTAATGATTTCATATGCACAAATACCCGTTTCAGGGGAGTGAAAAACCCCGGACAGTTTAATCTGCCCAACGAAGGTGTCTGACTGGAACGTCGCTCCGATCGCCAGACATCAGTAAAATCAGAGCGCGTCTGGTTTTACTGATGTCCTGCAAAGAACAGGCGTTACCCTCACCGCATGATGAGAGTAGGATAGAACGTGCTGGTACGGACAGGGCTAAGCGCAGTGGCAGACGTCATCATCAGTGGCAGCTCCGTATCCGTGAGGGGAAAATTTGCGCAATCATGTCACCTTTTATTTTTGGGTGCAAGGAAGAATCCTTATGCACAGCGTGCGCCCAAATATCGCCATGTAACGCCCTCTCCATGTCATAATAATGCAATATCAATGAGTAAATAGTGGGAGTGTATTTTGGTTATTGGACCGTTTATCAACGCCGGAGCGGTGTTGCTGGGTGGCGTCCTGGGCGCCGTTTTAAGCCAGCGATTACCGGAACGTATTCGCTCATCCATGCCCTCCATTTTTGGTTTGGCCTCGCTGGGCATCGGCGTTTTGCTGGTCATCAAATGCGCTAACCTGCCGGTGATGGTCCTGGCAACGCTTCTGGGCGCACTGGTTGGCGAATTTTGCTACCTGGAAAAAGGGATTAGCGGTGCGGTAGGCAAAGCCAAAAATCTAATATCCCGCCCGGGCAAAGCCAAAAACGACTCCCATGAGACGTTTATTCAAAATTACGTGGCGATCATTATTCTGTTTTGTGCGAGCGGAACGGGGATTTTTGGCTCCATGCAAGAGGGAATGACCGGCGACCCCAGTATTTTGATTGCTAAGGCGTTTCTCGATTTCTTCACCGCGACCATTTTCGCCACGACGCTCGGCATTGCGGTTGCCGCCATTTGTGTCCCGATGCTGGCCATTCAGCTCGCTCTCGCCAGCTGTGCCACGTTGATTTTGCCGTTTACCACGCCTGCGATGATGGCGGATTTTACCGCTGTTGGCGGCTTGCTGCTGCTGGCAACCGGTTTGCGCATCTGCGGGATTAAGATGTTTGCGGTGGTGAATATGCTGCCCGCGCTGGTACTCGCCATGCCGCTTTCCGCCCTGTGGACCCGCTTTTTCGCTTAAGCGGTCAACAAACTGGTGAGAGAGTGTGCAGTCTGTAGCGGAAATGACAAATTTCGTTGACGAAAAGAGGCGAATCGGGTTTAATGCGCCCCGTTGCCCGGATAGCTCAGTCGGTAGAGCAGGGGATTGAAAATCCCCGTGTCCTTGGTTCGATTCCGAGTCCGGGCACCACTATTTAAAGAAACCAGCCTACGGGCTGGTTTTTTGCTTTCTGGATTCCGGGATTTCTGGTCTTGTCGACCACTGATTTCATCGCCCTGCCTTTCTCGCCTGCCACAAAGCCTGTGTCTACAGACCTTCACACTCTCCATAAACACTGTTTCCTTCATGAATACTGGCCAGATAACTGTGTCTGCTCACCTGCGCATGAATCAGGAATCCGTCGTTCTTTGTGTGGCAAAATAATGTACTGGCGTGCTGCCCATCGTTTTTTTGAACATGGTGATAAACGCGTTAACCGACTCATAGCCCAGATTAGCCGCCACGTTTTGCACCGATACGCCACTTGCCAGCTCACGAAGCGCAATGATCAAATGCAGCTGCTGACGCCATCGCCCGAAAGTCAGGCCGGTCTCACTCAGCATTAAACGTGCTAATGAACGTTCTCTGAGCGCTAGCCGCTTCGCCCAGGCTTTAAACGTGCTTCGATCCTCCGGATGACTGACCAGCGCATCAGCCATAGCGAGGATTTTAGGATTTGCCGACACCGGCAGACTCAATTTCTGCTGCGGCATCGTGGCAAGTTCATCGAGCGTCACTCTCGTCAGCCTGCCGGCATGGCTATCGGGTGCGCAATCAGCGCCCTCATGCGTTAAGCGGTCAACTAACGCTTTAATCAGCGGTGAAATCACCAGCGTGCAGCATTTCTCCGGCAGTGCGACGGCGCCGGGTTCAATAAATAAATAGGATGCGAATTGTTTCTGGGTGGTGGGCTATTTTGAGGAGACCAAGCTGAGGTATATCCACGTTGGGAACACCGCGCGGATTTCGCTGATGGGATTTGATCCGATCATTACGGGGCATGTGGAGAGTATCGGACGGGGGATCGGTGACAGCAATGACGAGATCGGTGGGCTGGGACTGCCGGAAGTTAATCCCACGTTTAACTGGGTACGCCTGGCGCAGCGAGTGCCTGTACGTATCCAGTTAGATGCGTTACCTGAGGGGATTGTGTTAGTGGCAGGATTATCCGCGAGCGTTTCCATCATGCCTTAATGAGTGCTCATCAACGGGCAGCAAATCACTCTTCGCACTCCGGCAATTTCTTCGCCAACAGCTGCGACCAGATGGCGGCCCAATCCGAACCATGCGCCATGTTGCTGACCACTTCAACCTGACTACAATGCCCACCAACTGCACGCTGAAAGCGTTGCGCGACCTCAGGCGTCACGGTTTTATCGACGTCACCGCTGAAGTGGAGTTGCGGCATTGTTTGGAGGGCAGAAGCACGGTCGATGGCGCTGACGGCATCGGGCATCGCGCTCACATGATGCGTCGCATTCACATACGCCACGTCCAGATTTCCCGCCACGGTGCGTAACGAACGAACATCGGTACGGCGTTCAGCCAGTATGGCGGCGATATTGCCGCCACCGGAATAACCGATCAGTTCAAGCTTCACGCCGGGATATTGCTTCACAAAGTGATTGAGCACGTCATTCATGGCATCAATGACTGAGGGTGAAAATCGGTCCTTTGTCCACACGCTCATTTCGCAATGAGCAGGTAAAGACGGACCGATAAACTGGCAAGGGCGTGCAATATACAGCACGTTTTGATTTTTATCCGCAGCGGCCAGCGTTAATCCGATCGGATTTCGTGGCGTGGGGTCATCTGAAGGCTGCGTGCGACTCTTCCATGCAAACCCATCGCCCTCGATATAGACACGCAGTGAATGAGCCGGGGGGGTAATGCGGGACCAGGTCGCGATCAAAAATGTTTTTGTTTGGATGTCATTTTTGCTCAGCCCGGAATGCTGAGCAATATCTTTTGCGGCAATGCGTGAATCGTCTGAAACACAGCCCGCTAATAAAAAAGATAAACTAATCAATAAGCCGCCAAAGAATATATTATATTTTATTCTCATACCCTGAATTACCTTAAGCCAAATCAATAACACTATAAAAAATGTGGAATTATTTCACCAAGAAATAATTAAGCAAAACTTATTGTTTTTTGCAACAAACTGTATATTCTCCGCCCGAATAATATCGGATTAATCCGAAGATTATCTCATTTGCATTTTTACAACTATCGCAACCTTGTGACGGCTCACCATGAAAAAAAAATACCTCAGCCAGCTGATCTCCTTGCTGGTAGCTTCGACGGCAGCACAGGGGCTGCTGACCACCCATGCTTTAGCAGTCTCTGGTTCAGTTATCGACTCATCGGCCACCAGCATTAATGTTGCCGGCACAAATGACTCGCTGCATATCACCGACACGGGCTCGATTACTGGCGCGCCGACCACAGCATTAACCGTGGAACAGAATGCCACATTAGCAACGCTGCTTAATGATGGCACCATCAGTGATAACGGTACTAACAGTAATAATGATGGCGTTAACATCGTTCAGATTAATGGCGCGGTAACGACATTCGAAAATACCGGGACTATCTCGAGCAATAATCAGTATCACTACGGCAGCATAGTCGCGGTGGGCGCATCAGGTGAAATTGATAATTTCACGAACAGTGGCACGATTAAAACCGCGCCTGATAATTTTAATCCAGGTATGGATAACACCGGTGCTGTCGCGAATATTGGTTATATTAAAACGCTGACTAACACTGCTGATGGAAAGATTACCGGATATTCCGGCATCAACAATCAGGGCAGAATTGACACGTTATTAAATGCGGGTGTTATTACCTCTGATACAGGTAATAACGGAATGATGATGGGACAAAATGCCGCTATTTACAATAATATGAATAGCAGTATTGGTACATTGCATAATACCGGAACCATCCAGTCCATTTCCCGTTATAGTCATGATGGTGGCGGAATCTTTAACTTTGGTAGGATTGATACCCTTATCAATGATGATAAAATCATTGGGGGTTCATTCGGTATTCAAAACTATGGTGCAATTGGCACTATTGAGAATAACGGTAAGATTACCGCAACAAATTTTGGTATTTTTGCAAATATTTCCAACACCACCACTATCGACAAAATCGTGAATAATGGCGAAATGAGCGGTGCCAGTTATGGCATTTACATAATAAGCTACAGCCAAAGCCAGGAAACAAATATTATAAACAATGGGCTGCTCAGTGGAACCATGGCCGCCCTTAGCCTCAATAGTGATAGCAACCCCTCTTCACTGGCGAATATCACGTTAACCAACAGTGGTGTGATTGCGGGTGATATTATGGCCAATAATTTTGCCCCGTTAAAAATTAATGGTGGAACCGCCACCATGGGCACATTAACCGGTTTGAACGGCATTGGGATCATTACCAGTACCCGCTCTAACGTGGAGTTTGGTACCGGCTCACTGCTGCTTAACGACAATGTCGTCGCCAGCACTGTTGTCAACAATGCCGCCTCATTGCAGGTGAATAACAGCATTACTGTGACGGGCGATTACCATCAGAAAGCCGCGGCCACGCTTACCTCGGGTATCTCTGATGTTGCGATTTCCAGAACCGATCTCATGGCCGAAACCGGCTATGGTCGCCTGAATGTCAGCGGCAACGCTACGTTTGATCAAGGTTCCAGTGTCAATCTGATACGCACAGGAAATACCTATAAATTCGCGGAAGGTCAGCGCTATGTGGTGGTGAATGCCAGAGGCGCAGAGACGAATTACAACGCGGATAAACTGAAGTATAAAGCCATTGGCTACCGTGGCGCAGTACAAGGTTCTGTCTTCGATGACGGCGAGAATAAAGCGCTGGTCTTAACCGTCGGTGCTGAGCAGACAGTGACTCCGCCAGTTGTGACATCTCCAGTTGTCACTGCACCGGGAGTCACACCGCCTGTCGTGACAGCTCCGGTCATCACACCACCAGTTGTAACACCTCCGACGCAGCCAACTCAGCCGGATCGCGGTTTGGCGACGATTCCAAGCGCTACCGCATCACTCGGCGGTCTGGGGAACTACACAGGGATTGCGTCTCCGCAATTACTGGAGCTTTTCAACGCCTCGCTGGCGATTGACAGCAAAAGTGAAGCGAACCGCGTAGGCGAGAGTTTGTCTCCGGGTCAAAACATCAACACCAGTTCAGCCGCTGCGGTGGCAACGTCGACCGCTCAGGCCGTGGTAGGTGCGCACATTGATGCAGTCCGTAATCCAGCCAACGCCGGTACCAGCGGCGTGGCGACGGGGGATGACTACGCCAGCAACTGGATTGTCTGGGGCCAACCGTTCGGCGGCTATGCGCGTCAGGACAGCACGGCTGAAGTCAGTGGTTACAGCGCTAAGTTTGGCGGCCTGATCATGGGTGCGGATCGTTCGCTGGGCGACGACTGGCGTTTGGGTGCGGCGGTGAACTACAGCAATACGTCTGTTCACGGTAAAGGAAACCTGAACGGAAATACGTCAACGGCTGATAACTACGGCGTCATCGGTTACGCCGGCTTCACGGGCGATCCGTGGTATCTGAACTTGTCGGCGGGTGTGAACCGTCAGAACTATACCTCCGTTCGTCGCGCGGATTTCACCGGTTTCTCCGGTGCAGCGCAGGGTAAATTCAACGGTCAATCGGTCACGCTGCAGACTGAATTCGGCTATCCGCTGACGCTGCAAGCTGGCGTGGTTCTGACACCGCTTGCCAGCCTGACTTACGGCTATCAGCACGTTGATGGATACAAAGAGACGGGCGGAAACGGTATGGCGCTGGATGTGGGCAGCAGCCACGCACAGTCCGTCGTGAGCGATATCGGTGCGCGCATCGAGAAAACCTTCGTGACCGGTCTTGGCAATCTGACGCCATTCGCCCAGGTGACGTGGTTGCATCAGTACGATGACCGCCAGGTCAGCAGCCGCGCGTCCTACGCCGCTGATACGGTTGGTGAAACCAGCTTTACGACCAAAGGCGCATCGCCAGTGGAAGACATGGCTGGCGTCGCGATCGGCAGCACGCTGTATGAAGCGAACGAGCTGAACCTCGACGCTCGCTACGATCTGCAAGCGGGCGAGCGCTATCAGGCGCATACCTTCAGCCTGCGTCTGCGCAAAATGTTCTAAGTCATATAATGAATAAACGGGGGCCTGAAAAGGGCCCCTTTTTTTTATGTATTGCAAAAGATTGAGTTTTTCCGTTAGGGGGTCGATAGTTATCGTTTTTCTCATACGAAAAACGATATGAATGCTTCAGCTCTCAATCCTTATTTGAAAATCGGCGCGCTGCTCTTGCTCGTCATTCTGGTTTATACGGGAATGCTCACCGGCGACAGAGCCACCTGGCTGATGGAAGTCACGCCGGTCATTATCATTATGCCGCTTCTGCTCGCAACCCATCGACGCTATCCGCTCACGCCCCTGCTCTATACACTCATTTTCTTTCACGCGATCATTTTGATGGTTGGCGGCATGTACACCTACGCCAAAGTACCGATCGGTTTTGAGGTTCAGGAGATGTTCAATCTGAGCCGTAATCCGTACGACAAGCTGGGGCACTTTTTCCAGGGCCTGGTGCCTGCCCTGGCGGCTCGCGAGATCCTGCTGCGAGGCGGCTATGTTAATGGCCGCAAAATGACGGGGTTTCTGGTGTGCTGCATTGCCCTGGCGATCAGCGCCACGTATGAGCTGATTGAATGGTGGGCGGCACTTGCCATGGGGCAAGGCGCGGATGATTTCCTCGGTACGCAGGGTGACCCGTGGGATACGCAATCAGATATGTTCTGCGCCCTGCTCGGCGCACTGACCACCGTGCTGGTGCTTAGCAGATATCACCAGCGACAACTGGCGCGCCTTCCCGGCTGACACCGCGACGCACAAGCCGCTTCACGGCGGCTTGGTATTTATTGTCAGCAACGTGACGTTATTCAAGCCGAAAGTCGTTTCAAACAACGCCAGAAATAAGATGCACCGGCTGAAGCGGCTTGCGCAGCGGCTGATTATGTAATCGCGCATACCGGGGTTCTTGTTGTGCCGCTGGCGATAAAAACACAGTATTATTTTTAATACTCAGGTGGCCGTTATCAAAAAGCTTATGTAAATCGGCCGTTAAAACAATACCGTTCTCAAGCGTATAATTGACCTTAGTGGCATGACTGATAATGTGGCAAGCTTCCAGCGCCAGCGTGCAACCGGTAATTGCGCACTTATTTTCCCAGTTTGCCAGGATCTTTTTACGGAATAGTTCCTGCCCGCGGCGGACTTTAACCATTTGCATACCATCTTCACGAAACGCGGCGGGCTCAGCATACTGTTCCGTCACGTCAAGCAACTCACTCAGAATCGAAACCACAGGGTGTTCAAGCGGAGCCTGGAACGTCGCCCCCTGACGGCAGAAATGCTGTTTAAAAATACCGAGGCGTTTGTCTCCGTAAATGTCGGGTAGCTGTGCATTGAGGATCGTCTCATCGAGACGAATAAAGCCTTCACCGGGGGTAATATTGTTTAATTCAAATCTGAGAGGATAAATGCTGGCCGGTTCCTGATAATGCCCTGCAATCTCGTAGAGACCGCAAAGCTTATAATCCTCCTGTCCTTCAGGATGTTGAATCACAAAAACACAATCGCCCTTTTTAACACGATGCCATGTCGACTCGCGCCCGACTCCATAGCCCTTTTCAAACTCAAAATCATTCCTATTTGCCGGGCCGTGATAAGCGTAAAAATAATTCATACTCAAATCCCTATTATTTATAACAATATTATCGGCAGCATTATTTATATATTTAGGATCTGAGCTTAAGACGGCGTTATCAGCGAACGTGGAGGTATTTAACGAATCATTACCCATCTCCAGCCCAAAAGGACAGTGAAAGCCACGATGGTGATGATCGCCGCAATATGTAATGCAAAGTCCAACGGATGCACCTCAATCGGATGGCAAAACGACAGCAGCGTCAGCGCCATAAAGGCGACGCCCGCGCCCGCTGCCGCCAGGCTGCGCAGCGGATGCAATGAACGGGTGCGGCGCAAATAGCCAATCACCAGCGCGATCATTGGGGTGCTGACCACCAGCATAAAGGTGTAACAGCTCGCCTCTGCATGAGGGTTCACGGGTAATGCCTGGCTCAAACTGAACATCACACATCCCAGCCACAGCACCAGCAGTGGCACAAACCAACGCCAACTCAACGGTCTTCGCCCGGCAATGCTGATTAAAAAGGCGTTGCCGATCGCCATCATCCCGATGGCGAAAGTCAGCGACAGTTGCAATGTGGCTACCAACGCTCCGGACTGGCTCCAGTCGGTCGCCACGCGTTGCACCAGTAGGCTGGTTAACCAACCGCTCGGCAGCGCCATCAGCGTCCACGCCAGCACGCGCCAGCCTGCGTGCCAGGGTCGCTTAACCGGCAACGCTTGCTGGCTTAGTTTTTCGATAAACAATTCATGATTGGTCATGATTCGCTCCCATCCGGCGAAGATTCGTTAATGCTCTGTGTAATAAAGATTTCACGGCTGACAGGCTCAGATTGTGACGTTTAGCGGCCTCGGCGAGCGTCATTTCCTCGAGGTGGATATGCTGCACAATCAGTCGCTGACGAGAAGGCAGCCGGTCTAATATGCGCGACAGATCTTCCTGAATGTCCTGATGTTCTGAATCATCCCGCGCAGCATATTCCGATAACGGTGTTTCGACTGTCGTTTGCCGTCGCTGAGAGCGTCCGCGATGGCGAAGCGCATCGATCGCTCGCGCCTGCGAAATCGCCATCAGCCACGGCAAAAAAGGACAGGCGGGATCGTAGGTATGGCGCACCCGATGGACCGTCAAAAGGACATCCTGAATGACATCTTCGACCAACACCGGGTCGGACACCTGTTTGCGCACTATCGCCCTGATAGCCGGAACAATAGCGCGCAATAGCTGCGTATAAGCGTCGCGATCCCCCGCCTGGGCTTTTACCATCAAAGCGGGCCATGCTTCACGCGGCGCAAAAACGTTATCCATATTTCGCCATGACATTTACCTCATGCTTTTTTGCCAGAAGCCTGATCGAGAGCGGTGACCACAATCGACGGCGTCAGCACCTGCGGCAATACTTTTGGCGCGCTTCCGTCCGCCGGGTACACCACATATAACGGCAATCCGCCCTGCCCGAACGCATTCATCGCGTCATCGATATCGGCGTTAAACGAGGTTGAATCAGCCACCATATAGACGGTTCCCGTGCGCGCAATGGCCTGTTTCACGGTCTGCGTGGATAAAGAGGTACGGTCATTGACCTGACAGGTGATGCACCACGATGCGGTGAAGTTCACAAAAATCGCTCTGCCGTGGCCGCGCATTTCCGCCACATTCTGCGGCGACCATTTCACCGGACCGACATTTTCAGCACGTTGCGTGGCCGTTTGCGCTTCACCCATTTTCATGACATTCGGCAATGGCGCAATCGCGACGGCAAAAAATGCCACGGTGAATGCCAAAAGAATCTTATAAGATTGTCCCTGATAGCGCCTGCGCTGGGCGATACCGTACAGCCAGGCGGCAAAACTGACGATCACCGCACAGGCCAACAGCGCCGCCAGCGCTGCCGTTCCGGCCTGCTGCGCAAGAACCCACACCAGCCAGGCAAAGGCACCCAACATCGGAAACGCCAGCCCTTTCTTGAGAAAATCCATCCACGCACCCGGACGGGGTAATCGACGGGCAATCGCCGGGAAGAGCGAAACCAGCGTAAAGGGAGCCGCGAAACCGAGCGCTAGCGAGAGGAAAATCGCCAGTGAAACCGCGGGCGGTTGGAGCAACGCATAGCCGATAGCCCCCGCCATAAACGGTGCGGAGCACGGCGTCGCAACGATGATAGCCAGCGCGCCGGTCAGCGCCGAGCGGACAAATGCACCGCGCCCAAGCGAGATTTCACCTGCTCGCTGCAGGGAAAGTCCAACCTCAAATACGCCGAGAAGATTCAGCGCTGCGCCAAGAATAATCAGCGCCAGAATGGAAATCACCAGCGGCGACTGGAGCTGGAATCCCCATCCCACGGCGGTTCCACCGGCGCGCAGCGCCAGCAAAACGGCCGCCAGCGCCATCATGGTAAAAATCACCCCCGCTAAAAAACCCAGACCTTCCGTCCGCGCGCTGGCGGTATCACCCTGATGGCGCATGATTCCCAGCGCTTTTAAGGAAATGACTGGGAATACGCAGGGCATAAAATTGAGGATAACGCCGCCCAAAAAGGCGGCCAGAATAGCGGTTAACATGGCGAACCTCGATGCGAAATCAGGGTGAATTACGAGTGTGACTTCGCGTATTGTTTAACCGCATCCATCGTTTTCTGAATATGCGCGTCAGGGTTACGGTCAGTGTAGCTCAGCAGAATTTTGCCATCCGGAGCGATGACGAAAGAGGTGCGATCGGAAACGGTTTTGCCGTTCATTTGCATCAATGTTTCGTATTCTGCAGCCACTTTTGCCCCTGGGTCGGCGGCCACCGCAAACTTATCGCGGCACTCCAGTTTGGAGAATTCATCAACCTGATCGACATTGCCAGCCGTTACGCCCACCACGGTTGCGCCCAGTTTTTTAAAGTCATCTGTTGCTTCAGCAAAAGCATGCGCTTCGAGCGTGCAGCCTTTGGTAAAGGCGGCCGGGAAAAAGTAGAGCACAACCGGCCCTTTTTGCAGCGCTTGCTGCAGGGAGAAGGTCAAAGGTTTACCGCCCAGCGCGCCCTGCAAACTGAAATCAGGCGCTTTCGCGCCAGCCTCAAGCGCGGCCTGCACATTCACGGCAAATAAGGAAAAAGTGAGAGCAATTGCAGCGGAGATGATTTTCAAACGTTTCATGGTCGGACTCCTCAGGGGGAAATGAGCTATCTGAATAATAGTTCGCCCGGTGTTCCTGAAAAGTTTCGCCCAGCCATAAAAAAACATCCGCAAGGGAGACTTGCGGATGTTCAAGAGAGTCACGCGATGATTCGTTAGAAGCTGACGCCACCACCGAAATACGCGCCGTCAATCAGAGTGTGGTTCGGACGGCCATCTTTGCCATCGACGCTCACGTAGCGATAACCCACTTTAAGCGTCAGCGGTTTTACCGGCGTCCAGCTCACACCGCCGTTAGCTTCAACGTAGTTTTTCACGCTGTTGTTCAATCCATCAGGCGCAACATATCCTTCGCCAAATACGCTCACGCTGTCGGTCAGCGCGACGTTAAGGCCGCCACCGAACGGGAAGGCCACGCCGTTATCCCCTTTTTTAGGTCCCAGATAAACAGCTTTAGCACCTGCATTCAGCATGACCGGGCCGACTTCGAAATTATATCCGGCACCCACGCCACCGACCTGAGTACCGTCCTGGGTATTTTTAAGCCAGTGACCTTCCGTATAGATGCCTGAAGAGTCTTTGCCTAATTCCGCATTGAGGTTAGTGAAGTTTTTCCCCTGCTCAATGCCAACGCCCATTGCTAATGCAGAACCAGAAGAAACTGCCAGAATACCCATCAGTACAAAATTAATCTTTTTCATATTAAAGCCTCGTTAAGCAAATTGATTTGGTCGTAAATTAACAACCAAAACGTCAACATGCAAACGTGACTAAATATTGACTCATTATATTTTCATGATGTTTTTTTGTATTAATTCCGTTGCATTTTCTTATTTTAAATTCATCGTCAATGAATTATCTCCGGCTGTTTAGGTTTCATTTAGGTTTATCCCTAAACAAAACCTGAACATCAAAGATTAAACCCTTCGATTTACATTAATTAGGAATTGAATAATTGAGCGAAAAGTCTCAATAATCATATTTTATTACGCGGATTTACACTTCATTAAAAAACAACACCTCTGTAGACCGTGGTATTCCCGCTGAGTTCCCTGTCTCTGCCATACATCATGGGAGAAAATTTGGTTTTTTTAATTAATTAAGTCTGGGTGTGAATATACGCTGATGCCAATAAAAGGTGAATCGTACACAGGCATCCGCAAGCCAAGCGTGCGGATACCTGTTACATACTGTTTTAAAAAGACCTATTTATCTTTCACCACAATTAACGGTTCGATATCACTCTCTTTTTTAATCACCAGCGAATCATCCCCGCGCAAACAGGTCCCGCCGTAATTTCCGCCCACGGTAAAAGTGCAGACCTGAATATATTTGCCGTCCACGTTTGGGAGACACCACAGCTGCTGATAGATATTTTTTCGATCAACAAACTTACCGTTAGATTTATCCAGCAGCTCTTCCTGAGCGCTAATGAGATCGATATTACTGCCGCATCGCCCGGCGATAGGCTTCACCGCATAGCCGGTTTTGCTCAGCCGTTCATTGACCTCAAAATCAGTATCCAGCAGATAGCGATGATTCGGGAACAGTTGCCACAGTACCGGCAGAATCGCTTTGTTGCCAGGAATCACCGTCCATAGCGGTTCAAAGACCAGCACTTCCGGGCGCAGCAGCACATCGATTAAACGCACTTCATTCTGTGGATGACCGGTACGAATCGGTACGGCGGCGTATTCAGTTTCACTGACCTCACGGACCTGCTCGATCGCGGTTTCCCACGCCCAGGTTTTCCACACGCAGTTGACGTGGCGGCCTTCATCATCCACCAGTTGACCGGCAACATCCCAGCTTAACGTCTCCAGCCCGTGAAGAATTTTGGTCTCAAAGCCTGCCTGCATCAACGAGCGCTGAATAAACAGCGCGTGATAATCCTCTTCGATATCATTGTCCTGCATGATGTGAACGAACGGACGCGCATTGCTGTGTTTCCATGCGCCGGTCAGTTCCTCCAGCAAGCCTTCCGCCGGATTATGCCCCGTCCCGCGATAACCATTTTTCACCCACTCTTCGAGGATAAGACCACCTTCGGTATGGCAGGACGCTGAATCCGCGTTGTATTCGTAAACCTTCAGCCCACGCTCATCCATGCAAAAATCCATACGGCCCGTGATCATATGGTGGCGGCGCCACTGCCAGGAAAGACGCAAGCGCGGCCAGAGGATTTTCGGGATGTCGAAAAGTGCCAGAAGATTATCGTCTTTCAACACTTTGTCGGTGGCGTGCAAATACATGAGATGCAGTTCGTTGGTCGCCTTGATCAGCTCCTGCTCGGCGCTTTCGGTAATAGTGAAATACTGGCAGGGATCTTTATTGATAACGTGACCGTTCGCCCGGACATACGCCTGCTGTAGCGAGTCATTTTCATTGAGCCATTTACCGTCGAACTGGCGTTTGTTTTGCAGTCGCGCGCCGGTAAGGTTAAGCAACTCACGCTCGATTTCCGGCTGCGGCAAGCTGTGTTCGGTGTCATCGGTCTGGATCATCCAGCCAAGAATGTGGGTATCGGTATAGGTGTCATGCAGCGTATAGCGGCCATTTTCGACTGATAAGCGCAGCTCGCGCGTCCACTGCTGCCCAATCGGCAGCGGCGAATGCAGCACGTTCTGTTCTGCAATACGCACTTTATCGCCCATCAACTGGGTGATGATAGCAACGTGTCCGGTTTCACTGAATTCGCCGTCATTGCGCCAGATGAGCAGCGCGCCAGCGTCGGGTGCGCGCTTTGAACCGTTCGCGAAAGCCTGTAACGGCAGGAGGTTATCGTTAATAACCTGACGCAGAAAGCGCAGCGAGAAAATCTCCCACGCCATGCCAACATCGGTAAAGACATAGCCGTAATTGAGAAACAGAAAGCGGCGCGCAAATTCGACGCACTGCCATTTATGCCCCATATATTCGTTGCCGATATAGCTACGAAACTCCGCGTCTTCCGGGTACTGGCGCGGGTCAAGGCTGCTGTAATTCGAGGAGTAAATCGCCACGCCTCCCGGCGCATAACCTAACAACGTCCCAAACGGAGCGTCACTGCTTAACTTTCCTTTACGCATGTATCCAACCTAAACAGGCAGGCGGCAATTTTTGAAGGGTTGTCGTCGTCTGCACAATGTGATTAACCAGACAGAGGTGGATTTATCATACACCTCTGAGTGACATCATTTAAATTTCAAATTGGCGCAAAATGCCGGACGACGGGTGTACAGCGCGCAGACAAGAAAAGCGGAAAATCTATTGCGCTCGCAACGTTAAAGCGTTCACAAATCTCCTGCTACACTGCCTCAACACATCACGCAAAAGGCAGATCAACATGTCAGACAACAACTACCAGCCACCGAAAGTGTGGGAATGGGAACAGAACGGTAACGGCGGCGCGTTCGCGAATATCAATCGCCCCATTTCCGGCGCCACGCACGAGAAAGATTTGCCCGTCGGGCAGCATCCTTTGCAGCTGTATTCACTGGGTACGCCGAACGGTCAGAAAGTCACAATCATGCTCGAAGAGCTGCTGGCGCTGGGTGTCAGCGAGGCGGAGTACGACGCGTGGTTGATTCGCATTGGCGAAGGCGACCAGTTCTCGAGCGGCTTTGTGGACGTTAACCCGAACTCGAAGATTCCGGCACTTCGGGACCATTCCACGAACCCGCCGACGCGCGTATTTGAATCGGGCCATATTCTGCTGTATCTGGCAGAAAAATTTGGTCACCTTTTGCCAAAAGATCCGGCGGGACGTACCGAAACGTTAAACTGGTTATTCTGGCTGCAAGGCTCCGCGCCGTTCCTCGGCGGAGGCTTTGGTCACTTCTATAATTATGCGCCGGTGAAGATTCAGTACGCGATCGACCGCTTCACGATGGAGGCAAAACGCCTGCTCGACGTGCTGGATAAACAGCTTGCGAAGAGTCGTTACATCGCGGGTGAAGAGTACACCATCGCCGATATTGCCATCTGGCCGTGGTTTGGCAGCGTGGTGCTCGGCACTGTTTATAACGCCGCCGAATTCCTCGACGCCGAGAAATACACACACGTGCAGCGTTGGGCAAAAGAGGTCGCGCAGCGCCCGGCAGTGAAACGCGGCCGTATCGTCAATCGTACCTTTGGCGAGCCATCCGAGCAGTTACATGAACGCCATGCGGCGAGCGACTTCGATACCCAAACCGAAGACAAACGTCAGGCGTAATGATTGTCCGGGCGGTTTACCGCCCGGTTAAACGCCAAACCCCGCCTCAAGCCGTATCGCTTTTGCTTTCTGTGATTGTAAAAATTCTGCCAGCCGCTGTGCTTTGGGCGTCAGGATCGCAAGTGCATACTGCGCACGGGGGTTAAAGGGTTCAGGAATAGCGAGTACGGTTACCCCCTCCGTGTGTCGCCGTTTTTTCGCGTAGCTGGCGTATCCAATAAACATCTCCGCCTGCCGAGATTCAATCACCCACTGAGCCGCCATTTTTCCTGGTGGAATGGGAGCAGAGCTGCGCCCGCCGACCAGCGCCATTGCACGTTGTCGCGCGGTATTGCCTTCCGTGCCCATCCGGTTAAACAGTTCCTGCGTATAGTCGCCAGAAGGACGCACCCCGCCGTTGAGGTCGCGAGACGCAAGTCTGTACGGTTTAGCAATGAACGCCAGTCGTCGCCGTTGTGCATCACATCGCTGCGAATAGTCAGGCACAGTTTATTGCGCCGGCATGTGCCATCATCAGGCCCGTGTATTTTCCAGAACCGTACGTCGTCAGTTCCGGATTCGCCATGTAGGCGCGAATACGTTTTTGTTCAGGAATATCTTTCAGGCGATCGCTGACCCTTTTGCGGCCTTTAACTGTCGCGTCGATCAACACTTTTGCTTCCCGGGGTTTATTGACGATCTCACCGATCAGCGTAATGCCTTCGCGCAGCCCCTGATCGTAGGCCTTTTCTTCATCAGCCAGCGTTGGATTCATTTTGGCTTTCTCGCCCGCAGCATCATGGCGCAGCGAAATGGCCACCACGGGAATGCCTAAACTGCTGATCTTGTCGTTCATCTCCTGCGGTGCGTAGTTGGTCACAAACACCACCTGCGGATGCAGCGCGATGAGTTTTTCAGGATCAACGTGAGTGAGATCGCCAAGCGTCGCTTTTTGGTTTAGCTCCGGCGCAAGGCGCACGTAACCCTCTCCAAGCTGTTGCTTCCAGTTCGCCAGAATCCCGACGATTTTGTCGGTAGCGTTCATTTGCACCAGCAAATTCAGGGTCTGATGCTGGAGAACCACTACACGATCTACTTCATCAGGAATTGTCACCTGGCGTCCGATTTGAGCCGTTATCTGCCGCGCGGCCTCCGATGATAACGGTAGATAAATCAGTAAACTAAACGCTGCACCCCGCCAAAATTGTTTTTTCATCATGTCCTCACCTTTCGTTATGCAAATTATTATATAACGAATAAACTCGAACGTTGTGCCCCTCTTCGGGAGTAGCGAATTTCGCTCTAAATTTGGATTAAATACCCGGCGGGATCGCGCTGGGCACTCACTAAAATGCGGGTTTTCTATATAACCGGAATACCGTCATGAAGTTCGAAGCTTTTCCCGGGATCAAGCAGTTAATCCACTGGGTCATTAATAACGAATCCGTTATCGTGCAGGGGATCGCCAATCTATTTGGCGCTATTTTTCTTTTATTTATAGGGCTTTTTATCGCGCGCATCACCAGCAGCGGATTTAAAAAATTACTCTTAAGCCGCCACATCGATAAAACCATTACCCAGTTTTGCAGCGCGCTGTTGCGCTACGCTATGGTGGCATTTGCGGCAATTGCCGCACTTGGGCGCATCGGCGTTGAGACATCATCCATTATCGCGGTGATTGGTGCTGCCGGGCTGGCGATCGGCCTGGCGCTGCAAGGCTCACTCGCGAACTTCGCGGCGGGCGTTTTACTGGTGACGCTGCGCCCTATTCGCGCGGGTGAATACGCGAGCGTGGGAGCCGTGGCTGGCACGATTGAAGAAGTGCATATTTTCTCAACCACCCTGCGCACATCCGACAATAAAATGGTCGTGGTGCCCAACGGTAAAATTATCGCCAGCGAGATCACTAACTTTTCCCGTCAAAAGGAACGTCGCGTCGATATTACGCTGGGTGTGGCCTATAACACCTCAATTGAACATCTTAAAAATGTCATTAAAACGGTCATTCTGCTCGATCCACGCATTCACCACGACAAGGGTCACATCATACGTCTCAATGAGTTTGCCCCTTCCTCATTGAATTTTGTGGTTCGCGTATGGACTGAAAATAAACATTACTGGGATGTGTATTACGATCTGATGGAAAACATCAAAAATGCGCTGGATGCCAATGAGATTCAGATGCCGTACCCGCAGTTGGATGTGCATGTAAACGATCAGCGTCAACGCTCGCCTTCGCTGGAGTTGATGCAACAATGAATGCCATTAAACATCCCCGCGATTTACCACAAACGCTTTTTGGCATCCTTATCATCCTCACATTGTTGTGTTCCGCCATCTGGATCCTGCACCCTTTTCTGCTGAGCATCGTGTGGGCTGGTCTGATCGTTATTGCGACCTGGCCGCTTTATACCACTGTTCAACGCAAACTCGGTGGCCGTAGAAAGCTCGCGATAACAGCCATGATGGTTTTTCTGACGGCGATATTTCTGCTGCCGATAATTTTCAGTGCCGGGATGCTTTCAACACTGTTTGAAGACCTGCTGCAGTGGCTGATGCATCTCGATAAATCTCACCTGCCTTCGCTGGACTTCCTGACGCATATCCCGCTGGTTGGTGAGCATTTACATCGCAAATGGCTGGCGCTGATTCATGAAAATGCTGAGAGTATTTTTGATACGCTAAAACCATGGATCACAAAAGTTATCGTGATACTGGCGCAAGGCCTTTCGCAATTTAGCGCATTGTTTGTGAATGGGCTGATGATGCTTCTCGCCTGTCTGGCATTTTACCTTTATGGAACGACTATCGCCCGTGGTCTGCGTCAGTTCGCTTTCCGCATTGCAGGTGCTCGTGGCGACAACGCGGTGCTGCTCGCCGGAACAACAATTCAGGCCGTGGCGATGGGCGTCGTTCTGACGGCCGTGATTCAATCCATCTTTGCGGGAGTGGGGCTGGCAGTCTGCCATATCCCGTCAAGCGCCCTGCTGACAGGCATTATATTTGTACTCTGCCTGATGCAGCTCGGCCCCGTGATTATCATGCTACCGGCATTTATCTGGCTATTTTACCAGGGTGAACACTGGAATGGGGCAGTGTTACTTGTCTGGACGGTGATAGCCGGTTCACTGGATAACATTCTCAAACCGATATTGATTAAACGCGGCGCGGATACCTCGCTGCTGCTGATCATGACCGGTGTTATAGGCGGCATGCTGACATGGGGCATGATTGGCCTAATGATTGGTCCAGTGTTACTGGCAGTATCCTGGAAATTGCTCTCCACATGGGTGAGCGAAGCACATTATCAACCTATCTCTGCAAAGGAACTGTCATGAATATGATTAAAACGATACTGATTATAAGCGCTCTGATTTTCTCCACCTCGGGCATGGCGATGGATAAAACTGCCGCCGGAGCCGTTGCCGGTGCAGCCATCGGCGCAGCTACAGGTAAAAGTGTGAAATCCACCGTTGGCGGTGCCGTCGTTGGAGCCGGTACAGGTGCAATGCTAAAAGGCGGCAAAACGGGTAAAGCAGCGCGTAAAGGCGGCGCCGTAGGTGCGGTGGTTGGCGCTGGAGCGGCGGCAGTCACCGGGAAAAGTGTTCTGAAAGGTGCTGCGGTAGGTGCCGGGACAGGAAGTTTGATCGGACAAGCGACGCATTAATCGCACAACGCCGGGTAGCCGCTTTGGCTTGCCCGGCGTAAAGAGCGCAATTTAACTCACCGCGACAGACGTATTAATTTTGCTATTTAGCTCAAAATCATCTCTTACGCCTAATTTCCCCATAATATTCCGCTTATGCGAACTGATTGTTTTCTCACTGCGAAACAACAGTCTAGATATCTCAGAACCAGAACAGCCTTTGCGAAGATATTCCAGAACCGTGGATTCTGCAGGCGTAAAAACGACAGGCTTAGCCAAAGAAGCTGCGTGATGCTGACGAATGATCAGAGGACTGAGATAGCGTTTATTTTCCATTGTCTGCTGTATGATATCTCTCATCTGGAAATTAATCTCATCCACGCACAAAATGGAACAGCTATATTGCTGAAGAAGTTTTTTAATTAACCACCGTTGAACCGCCCTTACCATGACCAGCGTATGCTTGCTATTCAGCACGCTCATCCTTTCCGGTGAAAGAGTAGTGATATTTTCACACCCTGTCGCGTCAATAATAATCAGGTGTTCTTCTTCCTGTACTAATGGTGACAAAGGAGAAAACTGGCAATGCCAGCCGGGGTTAGCGGTCACAATACTTTCAAGACCCGATCGAATCCCAGAAAGATAAATATCATTGCGAGCAACATAGCGAATTTGGCAGGTAAACATAATAGTCCTTATTTGTACAACGAAGTGAGCTGATCGATATGGGTGAGCAGATTGACCCAGCTACTTTTTGTTTCTATATTCAAACGATTCCGTACCAGCAGTTTAATGGTACTGACAGTTTTATAACTGCAATTACGGCGAGTCGCGATTTCGTTCGTTTGCAAACCAGACGCATAATCAATCAACACATTAAGTTCTGAAGGTGTCAAAAACACACCGCGGCGATACTCTGTTGAAGGGCCAGGAATAAGCGAGAGCAATTGGCTTTCAAGTTCATCTTCCGTGAGACAATGACTTGCCCCGGCCCCTTTGAACATACGCGCCAGCACGTCGTCATGTTGAGGAAGGTAGACTACCGTTTTAAGCGACAACTTATGGGTGGCATGAAGCGTACGCAATATTCTGAATAACGTATTGCCAAGCCCTCCGACACCCACCAGTAGCACCCTGAGGTGACCTGTTTGCAGACAGATTTCTTCAGTCAGTTGCTCAGTTGACGTGCACGACACAACCTGATGACCTTCATCCTGAAGGAGAGCGGTTAAACCTCTTCGTAGCAATATACGAGGTTCATACAAAATGATAACAGGTAAAGAATTCATCGCTTCCATTGCTTATATCAAATAAAAACCTCGACAAGATAATTCTTAGGGGTTTTTATTCAATGAGAAATCGTTCCAAAAAAAGATGTCGTGTGAAACCCTATGATTTTATGAGAGGTTTACTGTAACCATTAAATGAGTCTGTCATGTAACGTACAAAATCACCGACATGACTGCTTTATAGATATTTCTCATTTGCGTTAGATTTTGTAATTCGGATAATTAAAAATAACTACAAAAAACCTCTTAAAAACCATGCTTTTATATACGCAAGTAAAGACATACGCGAAGGCAATGAAGAGATTAAATAATTAATACTTTATGTCTCGCGCTTTTTGCCGACCATCCTGTTTAGCACCACGCTTCTCTTCACGGCATTCATGGTTACTTTTTTCATCATTGTGTTTGCATTCCCTTTTGTCATGACGCGCCTGTGATCGCGTGTCCTGCCTGACGTCACGCGCCTCCTGACGCTGTTCTGCCTGCTCGGTGGCATGGGCTGCAAACGCGCAAACTAAGGACAGGACGGAAACGGCGATGGTTTCTTTGAGTACTTCAGAAAAATTGAGCATATGACTACCTTTATCAAAAAAATAGCAAAGTAGTTTACTCAACTAGTCGATAACACGCTCAACTCAAAAAATCCATTTTTGGAATACATATACGTTCAACAGTTATTCTCTGAACTGGCAATATACACTCCAAATAATTTATCGGCGGTACATATACTTCAAATAGTTCTATAAACACTTTGTTAACAGAACTTACTTATGAAATCCAAAACTGGATTCACAAGTAGAAATGTCGATTCCCGCATGCTAGCATTTACTGTGTGTTTTTTATGATGCGTTGTCCCCTTTATCTATGGTGCTTGCCATGAAACCAGCAGAACATATTACTAAACTTATTACGTCAGTATCTGACAGTACTCGTATTCAAAATAGCAGAGAAAGACAAATCATCTCTCTACAACAATATACCGATCCCATGTGTTTCATTTTGCATAAGGGAACCGCGGCAATATATCGTGGATACGATCATCTTCTCTTGTCGCATATTAAAGGGCCCCATATCATGGGACTTAATCTCTTGCTCGAAAAGAACAGTGAACTCTATTTCCAGGCACGGAGTTCTGTTGCCTACGAGATCGTTCCACGTTCTCGCTTTGAGAAAAACATTAAAGAACAAGATCTTTGGGAGCCTCTTGCTTATTATTTTATGTTTAGTTCAAAACGTTTTCTGCAGAACAACTTTATATCCAGCGGCGTTTCCACTTACGATTTAGTGCGCAACAATCTCATCGCCTTAATGAATGAAGACGAAGATCTTCGCCTGGCGACTAACACTTGTGATTACATTCAGGAAAAAACACTCTTATCGCGCAGTGGTATTATGAAAATGCTCAGGGATCTTAAGCATGGTGGTCATATAGAGTTGCATCGTGGAGTACTCATAACGATCAATAATCTGCCTGCAAAATATTGATTTAACATTGGCCAGCTCGAACACTCATTTAAATTTAACTTAAGGCAATAAATCTCGCCAATCGGTAAAGCCGTGTGCACACGATGCCGAAAAGGGTGATCGCATCAACGTGACAATCGCGGCATAGAAAGCGACTGTTTGTACATGTAAAGGACGCTATTTTGCATATCATTCTTAACATCAAGAATTTGCCGACAGACTAAAGCGTAATAAAAGTCTATTCGACACAAAACCCTTTCTTTTTTTCAACTTCATATTTACAAGCACAGGCTAAACTGGCAAGAATCATTCTTATTTTCCCAAGAAATGTCTTATGTCAGAACAGGCGCTGAAACAACAGATCCAAAATCTGAAAAAGCACAATGCCCGGCTTGCCAGGCTGGCGCGTGACGCCCGCAGTAAGCTGAGTGCTGCGCTGGACGGAACCGGCCTGTGTCTGTGGCAACTCGACGTCCCGAGTGGAAAACTGATTATCTACAATCGGCGCTGGGGATCGATGCTCGGCTATCAGCCGAAAGAGCTGAATGCGCAGTTCGATGTCTGGCGCGAACATCTTCATCCCGATGACAGGCAAATGGTGTTGGATGCCTTTTATGACCATCTAAACGGCAAAACCCCCTTCTATGAAGCGCTGCACCGCATGCAGCATAAAAATGGCACCATCAGTTGGGTGCTGGATCGTGGGCGCGTCAGTGAAAGGGATGAGCACGGGAATCCCCTCAGGGTCACAGGCACTCACATTGATATGACCAAAGAGAAGCAGTACGAGGAACAGCTCGCGCTGCTGGCGAACCATGATCCGCTCACTGGGCTGGCAAACCGCCATGCGCTCGTCAAACATTTTGCTCAGCTCAAAGAGCAGGGGCCGCTTTGCGTTGCTTTTATCGATCTTGATGATTTCAAATCCGTTAACGATACCTTCGGCCACCGTAGCGGCGATGAATTGCTGATTCAACTGAGTAAACGATTAGGTAAAACCTGCCCCGAAGGCTCCATTGTGGGCCGTCTTGGCGGCGATGAGTTTGTCCTGCTACTCCCTTTTACCTTGTCCAGCTTGTGGGTCAATAGCACTGCGCATAAGTGCCTGCAAGCGGCACTCACGCCATTCGAGCTGGACAACGGTCAGGCGCGGGTTGGCGCGTCAATTGGCATTGACGAAGTGCAACCGGAAGATGACTTTATTAACGCGCTGCGTCGCGCTGACCAATCGATGTATCAAATTAAACACACCGGCAAAAACGGCGTGGCGATCGGTTCCACGTTGATTTCCATCTCCCGCACCGGAACGGACGCGTGAAAAGCAGCCGACAGCAGCAAATTATTCAGTTGTTGAGCGGATGCGACGGACTCACCACCGACACACTGGCCGCGCAACTGGCCGTCAGTAAAGAAACGATCCGTCGTGACCTGAAGGCGCTTCAACAGCAGGGTAAATTGGTGCGCCACCACGGGCGCGCGCGCGCCATCCAGGCCGACAATCGTGACGGAGGGGAACCTTTTGGCGCACGGCTAAAAAGCCATTATGCTGATAAGGCCGATATCGCCCGGCACGCGTTAGGTTATCTCAGCGAAGGGATGACCATCGCGCTGGATGCCAGTTCGACCTGTTTTCACCTCGCGCGTCAGCTTCCCGATATCGAACTGACGGTGTTTACCAACAGCCTGCCGATATGCCATGAAATGGCGAAACGCGAAAAAATCACGCTGATCTGTTCTGGTGGAATACTGGAGCGGAAATACCGCTGCTACGTTAATCCTGCGCTGGTGACGCTGCTGAAAAGCATTGAAGTCGATCTGTTTATCTTTTCGTGCGAAGGCGTAGATGAAGCGGGAAACATGTGGGACCCAACGGAACAGAGCGCAGGATTTAAGGCGCAGCTTCTTAAACGTGCCAGCCAGTCGCTGCTACTCATTGATAAGAGTAAATTTCAGCGCGCAAGCGAAGTAAAAATTGGTGACCTTTCGCAGGTCACGCAAATCGTCAGTGACGCTCATCCCTCAAGCCGATAACCCGCCATAAAGTAGCGCAGCGTCGTGCTGGACAGGTTCTCTTTAAAAAAGTCCATCACCATTTCGCGATCCAGCCCGTAACGACGCGTCAAAATACCCGCTTCCCAGGCGCTAAGCTGACGGTCACCCGTTTGCTCAAACATGCGTTGCGAAAAACCCAGCACAAATCCACGTTTATAGTCAGAACAAAAGTGTGCCGCGTTTTGCGCGGTGCCGGCCTGTTCGGCTCGCATTCCGGCCAGCAGTCCTTTACCAAAGTGATTGTTCATCGCTTTCCCCTCATTCGATATGCAATAAATTATATAGCGAAATTTTGAGCGATGCCTAATGCTATTTTAAGGCCGCCTGAGCGGCCTTTTGTTTAGAGAGGAATTAGAAAGAAACCCACTCGTCCGTTTTGCCGGTGGTTTTTGCCCTAACGATGGCTTTAGGCGATGAGACGCCCACGACGCTGGCGGATTCCTGAGAAGAGAGACGGAATTTTTGCACCGAACGCTGGAGTTCTTCGGTCTGGGCTTCCAGTGCCGAAGCGGCACTGGAGACCTGTTCGACGAGCGAGGCGTTTTGCTGCGTCACGCCGTCCATCTGTGTAATCGCGATCCCCACCTGCGAAATGCCTTTACTCTGTTCTTCTGAAGCAGAGGCGATTTGCTTCATGATGGTCGTCACTTCCGTCACCGCCCGCAGAATCGCTTCCATTGTGGTTCCTGTATCATCCACAATTTTCGCCCCGCGCTCGACGCGTGAAACCGAATCAGCAATCAGCCCTTCAATCTCCTTCGCCGCATCAGCACTTCGGCTGGCGAGATTTCGCACTTCACCCGCCACCACAGCAAACCCACGTCCCTGCTCCCCGGCACGCGCGGCTTCAACTGCCGCATTGAGTGCGAGAATGTTCGTCTGGAACGCAATGCCATTAATGACAGTGGTGATCTCCGCGATTTTCTTCGAACTGGCTGAAATCCCGGACATAGTAGTGACCACTTCCTGAACCAGCGAACCACCGCGACTGGCTGTGCTCGAAGCCACATCGGCCAGTTCACTTGCTTGTCGCGCATTATCCGCGTTGAGTTTCACGGTCGCTGTGAGCTGTTCCATACTCGCAGCCGTCTCTTCCAGTGCAGCGGCCTGTTCTTCGGTACGTGAAGAAAGGTTGTTATTTCCGCTGGAGATTTCCGTTGCACCGCGCCAGATATTATCGCTACCGGAACGAATTGAGCTGACCGCTTCACGCAAACTGTCCTGCATAGCCGTCAGCAGCGGGACGAGCTGGCCCACGCAATTGCGTCCAAATGGCTCTACCGACTGGCTGAGATCGCCCTGTGCAATCTGGCGGAAATGTTCGCGAATACGTCCTAAAGGCTTAACCAACATGGTGACCAAATAGCGATCGGTGAAGATCAGAATCAACAAACCAAGCACCATGGCACTGATAATCACGGTCCGAGTCATACTGGTCAGGCCATCGACGACAACACGCGTCTCTTCGAGCGTATTGCCAGCCTCATGATTGAATTTCTCCGCGGCTGCGCCAAACGCGCGACTGAGCGGCGGAGTAACCATATTTGCCTGCTGACGGTAACCCGCGTCATCGCCTTGCTGCGCCTTTAACATCTGCGGTGCGATGCCTTGTTCCAGCAATGCCTGCCAGGTGCTGATGACTTCTGCGAAGACCGCTTCATTCATCGCGCCGTGCGAGACCGCTTTCATCTCCTCAAGACGTTTGCTCATGTTGTCTAGCGCCGTTTGTGCAGACGTTAAATCGGGCGTGCCTCCTGCTGCTTTGGCTTCCATCGCACGACTCAGGCGTGTGACGAAGCGGAAATATTGATCGTTGCCCTGTCCAAGGATTGTCATTTTTTTGACAATTTGACGATCGGTTTCATTACCTTCTGAGACCCTGGAAAGTGACCATGAGCTATAAAATCCAACCCCGGCCCACATTAAACAAAAAACACCCAGAATCGCCAGCACGACGAAACGGATGGTAAAATTACGAAGCATATGCATAAGAGTTATCCTTGCCGTTAGGGAAAACTCGCCCAAAGGCGAGTCTTACTTTCGTTATCGGCAGAAAATGGCGAACTTATACCTATTCACGCACGTAATTTTAAAAATAATTCACAGACTGACTGATGTTATGCGAATTTTTCCTGAAGAGTTTAATTCTCATTTAGAATAGTTTTTTAACATGTCAGAAGATAAGGGAATGTAAAACAAGCTTTCATTAAATTAACCCTACCCCTCTGAAGGACTAATTTCACTTCAGGCTGAATCTATCAATCAAGGCACTTTAAGTTCATTATCCGCATAATTTGCGTGCTAATTAATCATTATCATTTGTCGTGTAAATATAATTTATTTGATTAATCAGGTTTTTATATTTCACAGGTTATTTCCCCTCCAAATAAACCCGAATATTTCATTACATCATTTCACCATAAGAACATTCTTAAATAAGCAGCATTCATTTAAAAAGGAGCCAATCCCACTTAAACCTTCGAGATGATAAAATGCGTAAATTACTTAAACGCTCATTGCTTTCACAATGTGTATTAATGTCGTTAACTTCTCTATCAGCCTTTGCTGCGAAATCTACTGACACACCTTGCTCTAATAACAGCACAGCACAAACTTGTGGTCTGTCGCAATATAATAACGGGAGCTACTATCAGGACAAAGGCGTCACTGATGCCGTAATGGCAGATGCAACGTCGGATAATATTTATATGGACGGTGCCCGAGGAGACGGTGAAACGCAGTCATTAACCGTTTCCGGAACGGATATGTCGGGACGGTACATTCAGGGCAGCAATGGTGGCAATGTAAACATAACCGTAAATAATAATGCAACGGTTGATATGATTGAAGCCGGTACACCTGGTTCAACCACTAACACAATGGTGAACGTTGATCATTCCACTCTCAATGGTGAAAACGCGAGCGGGGATTACAATAATCCTAAAGATTACATGATGGGTTCTGCTATCTATCTCGATCCAATGGATAAAGGAACACACGCGGTGAATATTACTAACGGCAGCGTCCTTCATGGCAGCATAATTAGTGGTGGTGCGGGCGCGCAAAATATAGCCTTAAGTGACAGTTCGATGGATAAGGGCGGAATTTACGCCGGGAGCGATAAAGCCGATACCACAATTACGCTGACGCGATCTTCTGTCGATGCAGCTCAAAGTGAAATCGCACAAAACATCGATGCTCTCGCGGCAAAACTGAGTCAATACAAGCCCTTCAGCGATATGAATGTCGATGCTTTTGGTGATGTCGCCATCGGCATGTATGGCACAACCCACGATTCGCTGGCGCTCAATAACAGCACGGTGACGGGCGATATTGGTATTATCAATGAAAACGGCGCAACCACTCTTTCCCTGACTAATAACAGCGTGGTCAAGGGTGACGTCACGCTAGAAGGTCATTCTGCGAATGACCTTCTGGTGGATAACAGCACGGTTAATGGCAATGTGAATGCCAGCCAGAATAGCGGCAATACCACCATCACACTGCAAAATAATGCCGCCGTTAACGGCAATATCACCACCGGTAAAGGTGATGACACGCTTATATTGACCAATAATTCGCGCGTTGATGGAAATGTCAACGGCGGTGACGGACGCGATACGCTGTCGATGGATGCCGGAAGTTCAATTTCCGGACAAATTAGTCAGTTCGAAACGGTCAATACCACCAGTAATAACAGCATCAGCATCGATAAAATTAACGATACCACCACCTGGGATCTGCAAAACGGCTCACGTCTTGTTGCTCAGTCCACCGGCAGCAATGCGGCCGTTACGATGAGCACCGATAGTTTTGTGGATTTTGGCACTATTACAGGCGCGAATAACGCGGTGGTGGTGAGCAGTATTACCGCTTCTGTACGCAATCAGAAAAATGTCATTCTGGGGACATTCAATACCGCCAGGACTAACACGCCGCAAGCGTACGCGGGGGCGACGTTTACGAATGGTCAGCAGAGTGTCGAGAACCGCAGCGGTGCATATAATTATAACAATGAGCTGAATATTGTTGCCGCCGACAGCGCGCCGCAAACACAACGTGCGGCGGATAACAGCCAGAGCTGGAATATCGAATTTACTAGCGCGAAAGGTTCGCTGGCGAGTGACGTCCAGGGGCTGATTGCAGGTCTGGATGCTGCAGAACAGGCCGGACAACAGGTGGCAGATGACATCAGTAACCACATGAATCAGGTCCATCTCGCGAATCTGTACGGTGAGCAACCGAATGGTGCCCAGATATGGGGGGATTTCCTGTATCAGAACGGCAACTACAGTAGCGATGTCGATTATAAAAGCATTACCCAGGGTGCCCAGGGCGGCGTTGACTGGACAGCACATCTGGATAATGGCGATAGCGTAACAGCCGGTATCGCTCTGGCATGGACCCGCAGCCGCGTACAGGATACCGACGAGGGCGCAGACAGCTTCAAAGACAGCGTTTACGGTAATTACTACAGCCTTTACGGCGGCTGGCAGCAAGCGCTGAATGGCAAATCCTGGGGGATGTTTACTGACGGCAGCATGAGCTATGGCGATATGCGCTATTCACTATCCGCCAATAACGTTACCGGCGATACCAGCGGCATGACCGAGGCGCTTCACGGTTCGACCGACGGGAGTCTGTATAGGGCTCAGGGGCGCACCGGGGTAAACGTCGTGCTGCCGGGCGAAACGCTGTTGCAGCCCTACGTCACGTTAGGCTGGGATCAAACCAAAGCGAACGGCTTCTCCGATAGCGCAGTGACCTTTGCCGACAGCCAGGTTTCTTCATGGAACAGCGGCGCGGGCGTGCGCTTGACGACTACGCTTCGCGATCTGAATAAAAACGTGCAGGTGATGCCGTGGGTTGATGCTCGCTTCCAGCAAGAATTCAGCGACGACACCGATATCAAAGCGGCGGATTATCACAATACTTCAGGTCACAACAACACCATGGGCATTTTCGGTGCGGGTGTTAACGCTACGATTGCCCATAATTTTACGATCAACACGGGCGTATACGTGGGAACGGGCGATGCGGATAACGACGCCAGCGTTCAGGCGGGTATGAGCTACAGCTTCTAATCGTTAAATGGCCGGGCAGCGCGAACGTCCGCCCGGCCAGACGCTTAACTCAAATACTTCTCGAACCAGCCCAGGGTCCGTTTCCACGCAAGATCTGCGGCGGACTCGTCGTAACGCGGCGTGGAATCATTGTGGAATCCGTGATTTACACCGGGATAAATGTAAGCCTCGTACACGTTATTATTCGCTTTCAGCGCCGCTTCATAAGCGGGCCACCCCTCGTTAATGTTCTTATCTAACTCGGCATAGTGAAGCAACAATGGGGCTTTGATTTTAGGCACATCGCTGGCCGCTGGCTGACGGCCATAAAACGGCACTGCGCACGCCAGTTCGGGATACGCCACCGCAGCGGCATTCGACACGCCACCGCCATAGCAAAATCCGGTGATCCCCACTTTTCCGGTCGCCTCCGGATGCGTTTTCATAAACTCAACGGCGGCGAAGAAATCGTTCATCAGTTTGGTCGGATCGACTTTTTGTTGCAGCACTTTCCCTTCTTCATCGTTGCCGGGATAGCCGCCGACCGAACTTAGCCCATCCGGCGCCAGCGCAATGTATCCCGCTTTTGCCACGCGTCGGGCGACGTCTTCGATATACGGATTCAGCCCCCGGTTTTCATGCACGACAACGACCGCAGGCACCTTTCCCGTCGCTTTGGCTGGCTTCACCAGATAGCCGCGCACCTCCCCGTGCCCGTTCGGCGAAGGGTAGTGAATATATTCAGGGAGAATATCGGGGTCGGTAAATTTCACCTGTTCCGCGAGAGCGTAATTCGGTTTGAGCATATTAAACAGCGCCAGCGCCGTCACACCGCCCACAGCGTAGCGTGCAGCCAGATTCAGAAACTCGCGTTTGTTAATTTTGCCGTGCGCGTAGTAGTCGTAATATTCGATCAACTCTTGCGGAAAATCTTTAGCGGTCAGGCGCGTCATCGCATATCTCCAGGAATTGTGATTGTATAAGGATAGAATGAAAACACTGTTTCGAAAATTCATCGCTATGAAAGGAGACATCATGACCTGGACCCCCTACCCAAGCCGCTACGAAAATATGCAGTATCGATACTGCGGTAAAAGCGGCTTACGTCTGCCCGCGCTATCACTCGGCCTGTGGCACAGCTTCGGCCACGTGCAACCTCTCGATACCCAGCGCGCCCTGCTGCGCAAAGCGTTTGATTTAGGCATCACCCATTTTGATCTGGCCAACAACTACGGTCCGCCTCCGGGCAGTGCCGAAGAGAATTTTGGCCGCCTGCTGCGCCATGATTTCGCGGCGTATCGCGATGAGTTAATCATCTCTACCAAAGCCGGTTACGACATGTGGCCTGGCCCGTATGGCTCCGGCGGCTCGCGCAAATATCTGCTGGCGAGCCTCGACCAGAGCCTCACGCGCATGGGTGTGGAGTATGTCGACATCTTCTATTCGCATCGCGTTGATGAAAATACGCCGATGGAAGAGACCGCCTCAGCGCTGGCGCACGCCGTTCAGAGCGGAAAAGCGCTTTACGTCGGGATCTCATCCTATTCACCCGAGCGCACGCAGGAGATGGCTGATTTATTGCGTGAATGGAAAATCCCGCTGCTTATCCATCAGCCTTCGTACAACGTTCTTAATCGCTGGGTGGATAAGAGCGGCCTGCTGGATACGCTGCATGCCAACGGCACCGGGTGTATTGCGTTTACGCCGCTGGCGCAGGGTTTGTTAACCGGAAAATACCTGAACGGCATTCCTGATGGCTCCCGCATGCAGCGAGAAGGCAAAAAAGTGCGCGGTTTAACGGAGAAGATGCTGACCGAGGCAAACCTCAATAGCCTGCGTTTGCTCAATGAAATGGCGCAGGCGCGAGGTCAGACGATGGCGCAAATGGCGTTAAGCTGGCTGCTCAAAGACGAGCGCGTGACGTCCGTATTGATTGGTGCCAGCCGTCCGGAACAGCTGGAGGAGAACGTGCAAGCGCTGAACAATCTGCGCTTTAGCGAAGATGAGCTGAAAAGCATTGATCAACATGTCGAAGATGGGCAGTTGAATTTATGGCAGGCGTCGTCGGATAAATAGTGTTTGTGCTACCAGATGCCCTCTCCTGGCGGAGAGGGCGAAGGGAATCAGTACTTGCCGCTGCGATTGATTTTATCCAGATACCCCATGACAAACGCCGACAGCACGAACGTCAGATGAATAATGACGTACCACATCAGTTTATTATCCGGGATGTTTTTCGCATCCATAAACACGCGCAGGAGGTGGATGGAAGAGATCGCCACAATGGATGCCGCAACTTTATTTTTTAGCGACGAGGCGTCCATTTTGCCCAGCCAACTGAGCTTCTCTTTGTGCTCGGCGATATCCAGCTGAGAGACGAAATTCTCGTAGCCCGAGAACATCACCATGACCAGCAGCCCGCCCACCAGCGTCATATCCACTAACGACAGCAGCACCAGAATCAGATCGGACTCTGCCACTGAGAAAATATTGGGGAGAACGTGAAAAATTTCCTGGAAAAATTTGATGCTCAGCGCGACGAGTGCCAGTGATAACCCAAAATAGACGGGTGCTAATAACCAGCGCGAAGCGTACATTGCATTTTCAAAAAAGCGTTCCATAAAGTCCTGTCAGCAAGCGAAACCAGGCTGCATTATATCGCAGCGCGGTGAACTGTTTGCAACAACTTACCAACAAAAACCTTACACTTCTGAGGGGTTAACCAACGGGCGTTGATATTCCGGCCAGACGATCACCACCAGATCCGGATAGGCTTCCAGACTAAACTCACGAAAACACTGACGCAGGTTCAACACGTCGAGGTCTGAATAAGAGACCTTTTCGCCGTTAAGACAGCGCTTTTTGATATTGTCGTAATATTTATAAACTGCTGAATTCAGGTCACTGCAACGGCGCTGTGCTTCAAAAAGGCCCGGCGTATCATTTATTTCGGTCATCTTCATTCGCTTGATTGTTGCATGAAGAAAATCGATATATTCGTGATTGACGCGCCAGTACCATACCGGAGTTATCGAATTCATCAGCAGCGAGAAATGATCTTCCCCCTCTTCCTTGGTCATCGGAATGGGCTGAGGCTGCTCGCCGAGTGGCCGTGCGTCTTTCGTTTTATTGAACTCGCGCATCAATAAAAGAACGCCAGCGGTAAGCAAAAGTAATGTAATGACAGAATAAGAAATGCTGTTCATGGTTGGCTCCATTTTTTTTGATTTTAAATTTGCCTCATGTTATTGTCAACGAATCTCACGCCCTATCTGATCCTACCCGGTTGAAATTAAAGGAAATAAAAATGCTGCCCGAGAATCTCGTCCCGGTCAGGTTCCACATCGCGTCTGTGGTTCCAAAATCGGGGGAAGCAGAAAGCCATGCTAATTTCACTCAGGGAAAAAGAAAACTTTCCGATTTCGAAGCCGACATATTAATTGGTGTTACCCGTACCGGTAAATCCCGTAATATGCTACTGGAAGAGCACGACAGACATATTAAAGACCGACTGTTTCGCGTGATAAAGATCGAAGCTTTTGCGCATCTCCTTAACGACCTGCAGGCCGAAGGCGAAATAGATGCCCAGACATTAAGTCAAATAATGGCTGAAAAGACCGAACAAATAAATGAAGCAGGCAACGAAATTTGGCTTAATCTTATTACCAGAGAGAAAAACAACCCTATTTTTTATAAACTAGAGGATGATTAACGTGAAAGAAGTTGAAGATAATAACGTTTATTTGACTTTAGATAACCATAAAAGTGATGAGTTTATCTTAAAGCAAAATCTCGAGGCCCTGAAAAAACATAAAAAAGACGAGATGGCCCGCATTGCACAAGACGTGGTATCGATCCCGGCAGCCGTCGTCCGTTTGAAATGGCAAAACCGTCATGAAATATATTCTTTGCAGGTTAAAGAAGAAATCTACGGTGCGATGATGAATGCAGTGATGGAACTTAAGCCCGAGCTGAAAGATAAAATAATGGGCCGCCTGGAAACAAATTACCAATATTTACTGGCCCGAGAAACCGCCACCCTGCGCCTCTCCCGTAAACTGGCTGATGGCGACTATCGCACATCCAATGTCACCACGGTTGCGCTGGATGAAGACGCGCTGGCCTCTAAAACAGATACTTCCTCGAACACGCCCTAGAATTAACCTCTCCCCTTGTGTCGCCTTTATTAGCCCGTCTGATCGTGTTCCGTCCTGGGATTAAGGATTATCCTGAATAATCCCTAAAGCCTGGATGAATCATCTACGCTTATTGTTTTACAACGCGAGCAAGGAGATTCCCTATGGCAAATCACCAGACAACATTCCAGGATCCAACTACCCAGTATCACACCGGTGACTTCCCTAAACAGAAACAACCTGCTCCCGGCGTGCAATCGAAGATGACGCCCGTCCCCGACTGCGGCGAGAAGACGTATAAAGGAAGCGGCAGGCTAAGTGGGCGCAAAGCGCTGGTCACGGGGGGTGACTCCGGTATCGGACGCGCAGCGGCAATTGCTTACGCACGTGAAGGTGCAGACGTAGCGATTAACTATCTGCCCGCCGAAGAAGAAGATGCTCAGCAGGTTAAACAGCTCATCGAAGAAGCTGGCCATAAAGCGGTGCTGATCCCAGGCGATTTAAGCGATGAGTCGTTTGCCCGCTCTTTGGTGCATACCGCACACGACGCGCTGGGCGGGCTGGATACGCTGGCGCTGGTCGCGGGTAAACAGACTGCGGTCGAAAACATTGCCGACCTCACCACGGAACAGTTTAAAGAGACTTACGCGGTGAACGTGCTGGCGCTTTTCTGGATAACTCAGGAGGCGATTCCACTCCTGCCAGCCGGGTCCAGCATTGTGACGACCTCTTCGATTCAGGCCTATCAGCCCAGTCCACATCTGCTGGATTACGCTTCAACAAAAGCCGCGATCCTCAACTACAGCCGTGGACTTGCAAAACAGGTTGCGGAGAAAGGCATTCGGGTAAACGTGGTCGCACCGGGTCCAATCTGGACGGCACTGCAAATTTCTGGCGGTCAGCCGCAGGAAAAAATCCCACAGTTTGGTCAGCAGACGCCAATGAAGCGCGCGGGGCAACCGGCTGAACTGGCAGCGGTCTATGTTTATCTGGCGAGTCAGGAATCAAGCTACGTCACGGCAGAAGTGCATGGCGTATGTGGCGGGGAACACCTGGGATAACCACTGTACTGGAGACAAAAAAGCTGGCTTTCGCCAGCTTTTTTTATTTCGGTTTGACCGTCTCTTCGCCGACTAAACCAATTTTGAGATAACCCGCCTGGTGCAGCGTGTCCATCACTTTCATCATGGTTTCGTAGTCGACGGTTTTGTCCGCCCGGAAGAAGACCGTGGTGTCTTTCTTACCTTGCGTCATTGCGTCGAGCGCGGGAATAACAGAGTCATCCGTCACCGGATCGTTGCCCAGAAACATCGATTTATCGGCTTTCACTGAGATATAAATCGGTTTTTCCGGACGCGGCTGCGGCTGGCTGGAGGACGCCGGCAGATTGACCTTCACATCCACAGTCGCCAGAGGCGCGGCAACCATGAAGATAATCAGCAGAACCAACATAACGTCGATAAACGGCGTCACGTTGATTTCATGCATTTCGCCATTATCGTCCAGATTTTCATTAAGACGCATTGCCATAATTGATTAACCTAAACGCAGTTTCGAAGCAGAGTGAACCGGCTTAACGTTGCTGGCGCTGAGGTCGAGATCGCGGCTTTGCAGCAGCAGAACCTGCGCGGCAACATCGCCCAACGTCGCTTTGAAGCTGCCAATCATACGGGCAAAGACGTTATAGATAACCACCGCAGGAATTGCTGCAATCAGACCGATAGCTGTTGCCAACAATGCTTCTGCGATACCTGGCGCCACAACGGCCAGATTGGTCGTTTGCGTCTGGGCAATACCGATGAAGCTGTTCATGATGCCCCAAACCGTACCAAACAGACCAACGAACGGGGAAATCGCACCGATAGTAGCCAGATAACCGTTTCCGCGCCCCATGTGACGACCGACGGCAGCAACGCGACGTTCCAGGCGGAAACCGGTACGCTCTTTGATGCCTTCGTTATCTTCACTGCCTGCGGAAAGTTCCAGCTCGTTCTGCGCTTCATTCACTAACATCGAGGTCAGGCTTTTCGCATGGAACGCCGACGTCATGTCATTTGCTTGATCCAGAGAGCGTGCTTCAGCCAGTTGCTGTTGTTCGCGCTTCAGGCGACGCTTTTGGGAAATCAGCTCAACGCTTTTGCTGAAGAAAATAGCCCAGGTGATCACGGACGCCAGAATCAGGCCGATCATCACAATCTTAACCACGATGTCAGCATGTTGGTACATGCCCCAGACGGACAGATCCGTCTGCATCAAATTATTACCCACTCTGTATCTCCAGGACGCAAATCACATTTTCTGAGCATAATAATATCAAAACCGCATCGAATTGATAGTGGTTCTCATTAGTATTTACATACTGCCGTAATTTCCGCTCATTTTCCTTGCGCTTACACAGTAAAAATTTCTTATGCATATTTTTTAGAAAATAATGTGCTTATTCGCTAAGCATTGGGGTGCAGAGTTTCACATTCATGGTAGTCTGGACGTCCAGACGGATAAAACAGGTTTAGCGAACATGGCAGAGAAACATCTTGATACCACGCTTGTCCAGGCCGGACGCAGTAAAAAGTACACTCAGGGTTCGGTAAATAGCGTTATCCAGCGCGCCTCCTCGCTGGTTTTTGAAACCGTCGAAGCCAAAAAACATGCCACCCGCAACCGCGCGAAAGGCGAACTGTTTTATGGTCGTCGCGGCACGTTGACCCATTTTTCGCTGCAGGATGCGATGTGCGAACTGGAAGGCGGTGCCGGTTGTGCCCTGTTCCCATGCGGCGCGGCGGCTGTCGCGAATACTATTCTGGCGTTTGTTGAACAGGGCGATCATATTCTGATGACCAACACCGCCTACGAACCTAGCCAGGATTTCTGTACCAAAATCCTCACCAAGCTTGGCGTCACGACCGGCTGGTTTGATCCGTTGATTGGCGAAGGCATTGCGGAACTTATTCAGCCAAATACGCGGATTGTATTCCTGGAATCACCGGGTTCCATCACCATGGAAGTGCATGACGTTCCGGCGATTGTTCGCGCCGTGCGTCGCGTCGCACCGGACGCCATTATCATGATCGATAACACCTGGGCCGCAGGTGTATTGTTCAAAGCGCTGGATTTCGACATCGACATCTCCATTCAGGCCGCCACAAAATACCTTATCGGCCACTCTGACGGCATGATCGGTACGGCGGTGTCTAACGCCCGCTGTTGGGATCAACTGCGTGAAAATGCCTATCTGATGGGCCAAATGGTGGATGCCGATACCGCCTATATGACCAGCCGCGGAATACGCACGCTCGGTATACGCCTGCGTCAGCATCATGAAAGCAGTCTGAAAGTGGCCGAGTGGCTGGCGCAACATCCCCAGGTGGCTCGCGTTAATCATCCGGCGCTGCCGGGCAGTAAAGGCCATGAGTTCTGGCAACGTGACTTTACGGGCAGCAGCGGCTTGTTCTCATTTGTTCTGAATAAACGTCTGAGCAATGACGAGCTGGCAACCTATCTGGATAACTTTACGCTGTTCAGCATGGCGTATTCCTGGGGCGGGTTTGAATCGCTGATTCTGCCTAACCAACCAGAACAGATTGCCGACCTGCGTCCCGGCGGCGAAGTGGATTTTACCGGCACGCTGATCCGACTGCACATCGGTTTAGAGAATGTTGACGATCTGATTGCGGATTTATCGGCAGGTTTTGAGCGTATCGTGTAATGTGCAGGCTTAAACTGTACTCCCGAACCGTTTTATCGACGCCATTAGCAGAAAAGTCTGCATTTGTTGCGTGAGCGATCAACGCCAGCGGGTGAAATGAGGAGTACAATAGCCGCATATAAGTTGTTCCACAGGAAAGTCCATGGCTGTCATTCAAGATATTATCGCTGCGCTCTGGCATCACGATTTTGCTGCGCTGGCGGATCCACACGTTGTGGGCATTGTTTATTTTGTCATGTTCGCAACGTTGTTTTTGGAAAATGGTTTGCTTCCCGCGTCGTTTCTTCCAGGGGATAGCCTGCTGTTACTGGCAGGTGCGTTAATCGGTAAAGGCGTCATGGACTTCGCCCCTACCGTTGTCATTCTGACTTCTGCTGCGAGCCTGGGTTGCTGGTTAAGCTATTTACAGGGACGGTGGCTCGGTAACACCCGCGTGGTAAAAAGCTGGCTGTCGCAACTGCCTGTTAAATACCATGAGCGGGCGACCTGTATGTTCGATCGTCATGGTTTACTGGCACTCTTGGCGGGGCGTTTTCTGGCCTTTATTCGCACATTGCTACCGACCATGGCGGGCATCTCCGGTCTGTCGAACCGTCGTTTCCAGTTCTTTAACTGGCTGAGCGCACTGTTGTGGGTCGGCGTGGTGACGTCATTGGGTTACGCCATTAGCATGATCCCGTTTGTGAAACGACACGAAGATCAGGTGATGACGTTCCTGATGATTCTGCCAATGTTCCTGTTAGTGGCAGGGCTGGTAGGCACCATCGCGGTGGTCATTAAAAAGAAATGCTGCAACGCCTGATAATCAGCCCTCTCCAGCGAGAGGGCGAGTTTTAGATCCCCTGCATCATCCTGATACGCGCCGCATCTTCCCCTGGCGTCACGCCGAAATAACGTTTGAACTCACGACTAAACTGCGACGCACTCTCATAGCCCACGCGCATTGCTGCGGCGCTGGCTTTCATACCGTCATGAATCATCAGCATGCGGGCTTTGTGCAGGCGATAGCTTTTCAGATACTGCAGTGGCGAGGTGCTGGTGACCGATTTAAAATTATGGTGGAACGCCGAAATACTCATGTTCGCTTCTGAAGCCAGCTCATCCACGCTCAGGTTTTCGGTGTACTGGCTTTCGATACGTTTCAGTACGCGGCTAATCAGGCTGAAATGCGTCTGGCGGCTCACCAGCGCCAGCAGCGCCCCGCCACCCGGCCCCATCAGCACATGAAAGAGAATCTCGCGCACAATTTGCTTGCCGAGAATCCGCGCATCCAGCGGCCTTTCCATCACATCCAGCAAGCGTTCAATGGCGCACAAAATCTCATCGGAGAGCGTAGCCGAGTTGATGCCGCTCGCGGCCATGGCAGGCTGGAAAAGCTCGTCTTCACCAATGTCCATCAGCAACTCCTGGAGCTGGAGAATATCGACATTAACCCGAATACCCGCCAGCGGAACCGCTTCTGTCGCGAAGGTTTCACATTCGAAGGGTAAAGGTACTGTCAGGAGCAAATATTCGTTGGTGTCGTAGCGGAACACACGTTCATTGATATAACCAATTTTATGGCCCGAAAAGAGAAAAACGATGCCGGGCTGATACATCACCGGCGTACGCGTTCCAGGCTGCGTACCGTATAACAGACGAATATCTGGCAGCACATCGTTGAGATTATTTTCTTTATCTTTCAGATTGTTAATTTTTTTAGTCAGTTGCTGGCAAATCTCTTCGCGGTTCATCTGTGCGCACTCCCCCTACCGTTTCCAATGATGACAGTGTGCGTACTTTTTCGCATTTTCTCCAGCCATCTGTAGAAATGGGCAAGACAACGGCAGAAATGTGCATTGAGAGGATAGCGTACGATAGCCACAATGATCACCATCAGGTAGCCCTATGCGCCGCCACGATTTTTCACCCACACAAGGGAACGAGCAATGAACAACTTTAATCTGCATACCCCAACCCGCATTCTCTTTGGCAAAAATGCTATAGCCGATCTGCGCGATCAAATTCCGGCAGGCGCTCGCGTGCTGATCACGTACGGTGGCGGTAGCGTCAAAAAGACCGGCGTGCTGGATCAGGTTTACAGCGCCCTGGAAGGCGTGGATGTGCGTGAGTTCGGCGGCATCGAGCCAAACCCGTCGTACGAAACGCTGATGAACGCAGTCAAGATCGCCCGTGAAGAGAACATCACCTTCCTGCTGGCGGTGGGCGGCGGATCAGTTCTCGACGGCACCAAATTTATCGCCGCAGCGGCTCATTATGCCGACGGAGTCGATCCATGGCATATCCTGCAAACCGGCGGTCGCGACGTGAAAAGCGCAATTCCGATGGGTTCTGTGCTGACACTGCCAGCAACCGGTTCTGAATCCAACAAAGGTGCGGTGATCTCTCGTAAAACCACGGGTGATAAACAAGCCTTTATGAACGACCACGTTCAGCCTGTCTTCGCTATTCTGGACCCGGTTTATACTTACACGTTGCCGCCGCGTCAGGTTGCTAACGGCGTAGTAGACGCTTTCGTCCACACGGTTGAGCAGTACGTCACTTATCCGGTGAACGGCAAAATTCAGGATCGTTTCGCCGAAGGTATTCTTCTGACGCTGATTGAAGACGGTCCAAAAGCGCTGCAAGAGCCAGAAAACTACGATGTGCGTGCCAACGTGATGTGGGCAGCAACGCAGGCCTTGAACGGTTTGATTGGCGCAGGCGTCCCGCAGGACTGGGCAACGCATATGCTTGGCCACGAGCTGACCGCGATGCACGGCCTGGATCACGCCCAGACGTTGGCGGTCGTTCTGCCTGCGCTGTGGAATGAAAAACGTGACACCAAACGCGCCAAACTGCTGCAATACGCCGAGCGTGTGTGGAACATCACTTCCGGTTCAGAAGACGAGCGCATCGATGCCGCAATCGAAGCGACGCGCAACTTCTTCGAGCAGATGGGCGTGCCGACTCGCCTCTCTGGTTACGGCCTGGACGGCAGCTCTATCCCGGCTCTGCTGGCTAAACTCTCCGAGCACGGCATGACCCAACTGGGTGAACATCAAGACATTACCCTGGACGTGAGCCGTCGCATCTACGAAGCGGCACGCTAAGCGTTTTCGCATCTTGCCTTTCGTTTTTTGACTTTTCGTCCAGACTTAATGCACACCACATTACCGGGGGCTCCCCCGGTAATGAGCAAATGGAGGAGGAAAAATGGCAAACCAAACCGTAATCAAGCTTCAGGACGGCAACGTAATGCCCCAGTTAGGGCTAGGCGTATGGAAAGCCGGTAACGACGAGGTCGTGTCCGCCATTCACAAAGCACTGGAAGTCGGCTATCGGTCCATCGATACCGCCGCCGCATACAAAAATGAAGACGGCGTAGGAACTGCGCTTGCCAGCGCAGGCATCCCACGCGATGAGTTATTCATCACCACCAAACTGTGGAATGACGATCAAAAACGCCCGCATGACGCTCTGCAGGAAAGTCTGGATAAGCTCCAGTTGGATTTCGTCGATCTGTATCTGATGCACTGGCCGGTTCCCGCGATCGATCATTACGTTGACGCCTGGAAAGGCATGATCGAGCTGCAGCAGGCAGGCCTGGTGAAGAGTATTGGGGTGTGTAATTTCCAGGTGCATCATCTGCAACGGCTGATCGATGAAACTGGCGTCGCTCCGGTGATCAACCAGATCGAGCTTCATCCGCTGATGCAGCAGCGCCAGCTGCATGCCTGGAACGCCACCCACAAGATTCAAACCGAATCCTGGAGCCCGCTGGCACAGGGTGGCGAAGGCGTTTTCGATCAAAAAATCATTCGTGAACTGGCCGAGAAGTACGGCAAAACCGTGGCGCAGATTGTCATTCGCTGGCATCTGGATAGCGGCCTGATTGTGATTCCGAAATCGGTCACACCGTCGCGCATTGCCGAGAACTTCGACGTATGGGATTTCCGTCTGGATAAAGATGAGCTGGGCGAGATCGCAAAACTGGATCAGGGTAAACGGTTAGGGCCCGATCCGGACCAGTTCGGCGGGTAATGTCCCCTCACCCTACCCCTCTCCCACCGGGAGAGGGAACTCTTTTCTGGCCTTTCCCTGCCAGCATAAACACGTTCTCACCTGGGTGACATCAGCGTTTTTCACCTTATCCCTGCGAGCAAGTGCGTCCTTCTCCCTCTCCCCGTGGGAGAGGGCTGGGGTGAGGGTATCAGCGTTAGCCGATCTTACGCTTCACGCTTTTCTTCGCACCCGCCGCACCATTCGAACGCTGATGCACAATTGGCGTATGCTTAGTGAGTGCCGGGCGCGTATGACGATTCTGACGACGCGCTTCGCGCATTTCATCCACCGTTGGCGCAGGCACCAGACAATCGCGGCGTGAACCAATCAAATGCTTTTTACCCATATCTTCCAGCGCCTGACGGATTAACGGCCAGTTTGCCGGATCGTGATAACGCAGCAGCGCTTTATGCAGACGGCGCTGTTTATCACCTTTAGGCACCACCACATCTTCACTCTTATAACCAATCTTACTCAGCGGGTTCTTGCCGGTGTAATACATGGTCGTGGAGTTCGCGAGCGGCGACGGGTAGAAGTTCTGCACCTGATCCAGACGGAAGCGGCGCTGTTTCAGCCACAGCGCCAGATTGACCATATCTTCGTCACGCGTACCGGGGTGCGCAGAGATAAAGTAAGGGATCAGATATTGCTCTTTGCCCGCCTGTCTGGAATAGGTGTCGAACAGCTCTTTAAAGCGGTCATAACTGCCCATGCCCGGCTTCATCATCTTCGATAATGGGCCTTCTTCGGTGTGCTCCGGCGCAATCTTCAGATATCCGCCGACGTGATGCGTCGCCAGCTCCTTGATATAACGAGGATCTTCTACCGCGATGTCATAACGCACACCGGAGGCGATCAGGATCTTCTTGATGCCCTTCAGATCACGGGCGCGGCGATACAGATTGATCGTCGGCTCGTGGTTGGTGTCCATATGCTCGCAAATGCTCGGATAAACACATGACAGACGACGGCAGGTCTGTTCTGCACGCGGGGACTTGCAGCGCAGCATATACATGTTCGCCGTTGGGCCGCCTAAATCGGAAATCACGCCGGTAAAACCCGGAACCGTGTCGCGAATGGCTTCGATCTCGTTAACAATCGACTCTTCAGAGCGGCTCTGAATAATGCGCCCTTCGTGCTCGGTGATCGAACAGAAAGAACAGCCACCAAAGCAGCCACGCATGATGTTGATTGAGAAACGGATCATCTCATACGCCGGAATGCGGCTATCGCCATACGCGGGATGCGGTACGCGTTTGTACGGCAGAGCAAATACGCTGTCCATCTCTTCGGTGGAGAGCGGAATCGCTGGCGGGTTGACCCAGATATAACGCTCGCCGTGCTTTTGCATCAAGGCGCGCGCGCAACCAGGGTTCGTTTCGTGGTGCAAAATACGCGACGCGTGAGCGTACAGTACTTTGTCGCCTTTCACTTTTTCGAAAGACGGCAGCAACACATAGGTTTTTTCCCATGGCTTAGGGCGCGGAGGCTGAACGACAACGGCTTTGGCCTCGGTCTTTTTCGGCTCAAGCGGTTTGTTATCCGCGCATGGCAGATCCTCACCGTACGGATGTGGGATCGGGTCGATTTTGCCCGGCATATCGATGATGCGGGAATCCACGCCACTCCAGCCCGGCAAGGCTTCTTTCACCATAATCGCGGTGTTGCGCACGTCGCGGATATTGCCAACCGGCTCACCCTGCGACAGACGATGCGCCACTTCTACCAGCGGGCGTTCACCGTTGCCGAAGATCAGCATGTCAGCTTTTGAATCCACCAGCACCGAACGGCGCACGGTATCAGACCAGTAATCGTAATGCGCGGTACGGCGCAAGCTTGCTTCGATTCCGCCCAGGATGACCGGCACGTCTTTCCATGCTTCTTTACAACGCTGGGTGTAAACCAAAGTGGCGCGATCCGGGCGTTTGCCCGCGACGTTATCGGCGGTGTACGCATCGTCGTGGCGCAACTTACGATCGGCGGTATAACGGTTGATCATCGAATCCATGTTGCCGGCGGTGACGCCGAAGAACAGGTTCGGTTTGCCGAGGCTCATGAAAGCCTCTTTGCTGTTCCAGTCCGGCTGGGCGATGATTCCTACACGGAAGCCCTGCGCTTCCAGCATGCGTCCACAAATGGCCATGCCAAAGCTCGGGTGATCGACATACGCGTCGCCAGTCACCAGAATAATATCGCAGCTGTCCCAGCCCAGTTGGTCCATCTCTTCGCGGGACATCGGCAGGAATGGCGCCGGTCCAAAACAGGCCGCCCAGTATTGGGGCCAGGAGAAGAGGTCTCGATCCGGCTGGATCAAGGATATTGCGCTCATAATGCTTCCGAAGAAAAAATAAACAAAGGGCGGGGATTATACGCTGGTTTGTGACGCAAATTGAAGGGGTATTGTTATCGGTTTTAACCCTCACCCAAAAGGGGGCGAGGGTTTTGAATTTGACTTATGGCGCAGGATTTACCAGCAGCTGCCCCACGGAGCCGCGATCCGCCATTTCCAGCGTCTGGCTGTGGAACAGGAACGGGAAGTGAGACCAGGAAGGCTGTCCGTAATAGACCAGCAGTTCGACCTGCCCGTCGACCCAGACGGTATCTTTCCAGCCCCGGTCTTCCGGGAACGGCATCGCCCCGTTGACGTTGCGGATCAGGAAACTTACGCCTTCAATATGGAATGCCTGGGGCATTTCCGCCCGCACCGTCCAGCGCTCCCACGTCCCCTGCTGAGCCGTGATATCAATGCGATTGATGTCCCACAGCGCACCGTTAATACCCGGATCGTCGCCCAGGCTGATGTCACGACTGCGAACCGGCGTACCGCTCATAATCTCTTGCGGCAGTAAACGCATCGGCAAACTGTCCGTCACCAGCGGCAACAGACCCGTTGGACGCAGCGTCAGCACCAGCGTTGAGACCAGAATGCTCGACGGCTCGAAGAAGCCACGGATGCGATCGACAATGCTCGCCGCCTCGCCGCAGGTAATGGACACTTCATCACCGTTAGTCATGTCGACGAGAATTTCGCGACGTTCACCCGGTGCCAGCGCCAGTTGCTTGACGGACACCGGCGCAGGTAAAAAGCCCTGATCGCCAGAAATCACATGCAGCGCGCGGCCATCGCTCATTTGCAGTAAATAACGACGTGAATTGGACGCATTGAGCAAGCGCAGACGAACCCAGCCGCGGGACACCTCGACGTACGGGCTTTGCGCGCCGTTGACCATCAGGATGTCACCGACAAACCCACCGCTACCGGGCTCGCTGTACTCCGGCGTACCAAAGTTATCCAGGCGCTTGTCCTGAATAATGATCGGGAAATCGTCCACACCGTAATGGTTTGGAATCGGCAGAGACTTGCTCACGTCATCTTCTACTAACCACATCCCGGCCAGGCCGTTATACACATGTTGCGCGGTGCGGTTAGGGGTATTTGCGTGGTACCACAGCGTGGAAGCGCTCTGACGAATTGGCAGAACCGGTGCCCAGTCGGCGCTCGGCGTCATCATGCGTGCTGCGCCGCCAATCAATGGGCCTGGTACCTGCAATCCGCTGATTGTCATGGCGACATTTTCGGTCAGACGGTTGCTGTAAATCAGCTTCACGTCGTCGCCGTTCCAGACGCGAATGGTCGGGCCAAGATAACGGCCATTCACGCCCCATACCGCCGCGCGCGTCCCCTGGGTGAAAGACCAGTGCGAACGCTGCATTGTCAGAAAAAGGGGCTGACCGCGACGGGATTCGAGCAACGGCGGAATGGGCAGCGGCTGTTGCTGCCCGGCGGCGTTGGCTGTCAGCGGAACCGCGCCGGCACAAAGGGCGATTCCGGAAGCCTGAATAAACTGACGCCGACTGAATGACATATTTGCTCCATGTAAAACGGCTAACTGCACGGGAATTCGTTTTCCCTTTAATCCGGCTTAAACCTTACCGGCGGCTTCTCTCTCAGCGACTTCTTTGTCAAGCTCGGCGATTTTTTGCGCCATCAGCTCACGGCAATGAGCGGCCAGTTCGCGAACCTGATCTTTGCCATATTTGCTGGTATCAACCGGCGGCAGCATTTCGACAATCACGAGTCCGTTATTCCAACGGTTAAGATTAATTTTATTAGAGGTATTAGAAACGCACACAGGAATAATCGGGACACCGGCCGCAATGGCAGCATGAAACGCACCGGTTTTGAATGGCAACAGTCCGCGACCACGGCTGCGCGTCCCTTCAGGGAACATCCAGATAGAGATTTTGCGTTTCTTAAAATGACTCACCACTTCTGCGATGGTGCTGTGCGCTTTAGCACGGTTGTTACGGTCAATCAGCAAGTTACCGGTGAGCCAATACAGCAGGCCGAAAAACGGGACCCATAGCAGGCTTTTCTTACCGACAGTCACCGTCGGTGGCAGCACGATGCCGGCAGCAGTCACCATATCGTAGTTATTTTGATGATTTCCGATATAGATGGCGTTACCGAAGTGTTCTGCGCCCTCTGGCAGGCGATTTTCGACCTTCAGGCCAAACAGCGGCGCAAGATGACTGAACAGGCGGCCAAACGTCGAAACGTGCTTTGGATTACGTGGACTGAAGAGGCAGTAAATGCACCCGAACACGCAGACCAGAATGCAGTAGATAACAGCAAGAATTAAGCGAACAATTAATAGCATAGCGACCTCAGAAGCCCTAACGGCTGACAATTATACTTCAACTGTCGCCGGGTAAGGATTTTGTTTTTTATATCGGAAATTTTAGCGAGAACCCCCTTCTGAGCAGAAGGGGGAGAAGCTCGTTTACTCTTCGCTGTCGCCCGATTTTTCACGGTTCGGGGAGTCAATTTCCACGCGGTCAATCCGTTGCAAACCACGCATCAGCGAACCACGACGTCCACGTTCGCCGACCACTTTTTGCAGCTCTTCCGGACGCAGTTTGATTTTGCGCTTGCCAACATGCACCGTCAGCGTGCTCTGCGGCGGCAGAATGAAGAGATGCGCCAGGCCATCTTCGCCTTTTGCCGCTTCTGCTGACGGGATGCTGATGATCTTGTTGCCCTTACCTTTCGACAACTGCGGCAGATCGCTGACCGGGAACATCAGCATACGGCCTGCGGCGGTGATCGCCAGCAGCATATCGCTGTCGTTCTCAATCACCAGCGGTGGCATCACATGGGCGTGATCCGGCAGGCTGATCAGCGCTTTACCGGCACGGTTACGCGCCACGAGATCGTTAAAGGTACAGATAAATCCGTAGCCTGCATCAGACGCCATCAGCAGTTTCTGCTCTTCGCCTTCCATTAGCATATGGTCAACCGTTGCGCCCGGCGGCAGCGTCAGCTTGCCGGTAATCGGCTCGCCCTGCCCACGCGCAGAAGGCAGCGTAATCGGATCGATAGCATAGCTGCGCCCGGTGGAATCGATAAACACCACCGGCTGATTGCTCTTGCCTTTCACGGCAGATTTAAAGCTGTCGCCCGCTTTGTAGCTCAGGCCTGGCGCGTCGATATCGTGGCCTTTGGCGCTACGTACCCAACCGCTTTGCGAGAGAACAATGGTCACCGGCTCTGACGGCAGCATATCGTGCTCGTTCATCGCCTTCGCTTCTTCGCGCTCGTGCAGCGGAGAACGACGGTCATCGCCAAACGCATCGGAATCGGCCTGCAGCTCTTTCTTCAGCAGATTGCTCATCTTGCGCTCGGACGCCAGAATCGCCTGCAACTGATCGCGTTCTTTTTCCAGTTCGTTCTGCTCACCGCGGATTTTCATCTCTTCCAGCTTGGCGAGATGGCGCAGTTTCAGCTCAAGGATCGCTTCGGCCTGGGTTTCGCTGATGCCAAAACGCGACATCAGCGCGGGCTTCGGCTCATCCTCAGAACGAATAATTTCGATCACTTCGTCAATATTCAGGAACGCCACCAGCAAACCTTCAAGAATATGCAGGCGCTTAAGGACTTTTTCCAGACGATAGTTCAGGCGGCGGCGCACGGTATCGCGGCGGAACGCTAGCCATTCGGTCAGGATCTCCAGCAGGTTTTTCACCGACGGACGACCATCCAGACCAATCATGTTCAGGTTGATGCGGTAGCTTTTTTCCAGATCGGTGGTGACGAACAGGTGGTTCATCACCTGCTCCATGTCCACGCGGTTAGAACGCGGGACAATCACCAGACGCGTTGGGTTTTCGTGGTCGGATTCATCACGCAGATCGTCCACCATCGGCAGCTTTTTGTTGCGCATCTGCGCAGCAATTTGCTCCAGCACTTTGGCGCCCGACACCTGATGCGGCAGCGCGGTGATCACCACGGCACCGTCTTCTTTGGTCCACACCGCACGCATGCGCACGGAGCCACGCCCGTTCTGGTAGATTTTGCGGATTTCAGCCCGCGAGGTGATGATTTCGGCTTCGGTCGGATAATCCGGGCCTTGCACGATATCCAGCACGTCGTCGAGAGTGGTGTTCGGTTTTTCGATAAGCGTAATCGCCGCTTTCGCCACTTCGCGCAGGTTGTGTGGCGGAATATCCGTCGCCATCCCCACGGCAATACCGGTGGTGCCGTTCAGCAAAATGTTCGGCAGACGCGCAGGCAGCATTTTCGGCTCCTGCATCGTGCCGTCAAAGTTTGGCACCCAGTCGACCGTGCCCTGGCCCAGTTCACCGAGCAGCACTTCTGCGTATTTGGATAAGCGCGATTCGGTATAACGCATCGCGGCGAAGGATTTCGGATCGTCCGGTGCCCCCCAGTTTCCCTGGCCATCGACCAGCGGATAACGGTAAGAGAATGGCTGCGCCATCAACACCATCGCTTCATAACAGGCGCTGTCGCCGTGCGGATGGTATTTACCGAGAACGTCACCCACGGTACGGGCGGATTTTTTGAATTTCGCGCTGGCGCTCAGGCCCAGCTCTGACATCGCGAAAACGATGCGACGTTGAACCGGCTTCAGACCATCGCCGATAAACGGCAGTGCCCTGTCCATGATGACGTACATGGAATAGTTCAGATAGGCGTTTTCAGTGAATTCATGTAGCGCGAGGCGCTCTGCCATATCGCTCATTAAATGTCATTCCTCAACTCAGAAACCTGTGGGTTTCAGGCAATATTGCCGCAGATACTACCCTATCTGGCGAGTTGAGTCACAAAGAAAAAGGGCCGCAGAAACGACCCTTTTTGACATTATTTGTTCAGCTTGATGACCTGTTTGACGTCGATTTCAAACTCGTTCCACTCTTTATCGACTTTACCCTGAATTTCGACTTTATCCTGCGGGCTGATGGTCTGACCGTTCCAGCGTTTATGGTCAATTTCGACATTCACCGTGCCGGTGGTATCGCGGAACAGGTAGCGGTCGTCAGACAAGCGCTCGGTGATGTTCCCGCGCAGTTTGACCCAGCTGTCGTCCTTCTGATCTTTCACCTTCGCCGCCGTGGTGAGATTGGCGTCGTTATCCACGAACCCACCCTGCTGAGTTTGCGTCTGGGTCTGGGCCGGCGTTGCCGACGGGCCGTTGAATCCACCTTGCGCGGCAAACACAGGGGCGGTGGTCATCATCATGATAGCGGTCATCGCTGCTAATTTTTTCATCGTTATCTCTCCCTTTACGTTGTTTAGAACTCCATTAAACAGCGTAAACCTTAACAACTTCTTAAGGGGGAAATTTAAATTTTTTTACTGTACAGCAGAGGCTTACTGGGGGTTAACTGCTCTTTAACGGCAACCTCATGGAGGAAATAATGCGCATTTTACTGGTAGAAGATGACAAGCTTATTGGTGACGGCCTCAAGGCCGGGCTGACAAAAATGGGCTTTAGCGTTGACTGGTTCACTGACGGCGGCACCGGTAAAACCGCGCTCTATTCCGCCCCCTATGATGCGGTCGTGCTGGATCTCACGTTGCCGGGCATGGATGGCCTCGATATTCTGCGCGAATGGCGCGAAAAAGGGCGCAGCGAGCCGGTATTGATTCTCACCGCGCGCGACGCGCTCTATCAGCGCGTCGAGGGGTTACGCCTGGGGGCCGATGACTATCTGTGCAAACCCTTTGCCTTGGTGGAAGTCGCCGCACGACTTGAGGCGCTGGTGCGACGCAGCCACGGTCAGACCCGAAGTGAATTGCGCCACGGCAACGTGACGCTGGACCCGGTGAGTCTGGTCGCCAAACTGGACGGCGAAACGCTCCCCCTCAAGCCGAAAGAGTTTGCCCTGCTGGAACTGCTGATGCGCAACGCGGGCCGCGTGTTGCCGCGTAAAAACATCGAAGAGAAGCTGTACACCTGGGATGATGACGTCTCCAGCAACGCCGTCGAAGTTCACGTACATCACCTGCGTCGCAAACTTGGCAGCCATTTTATCCGCACCGTCCACGGGATCGGTTACACCTTGGGTGACGTATGAAACTGACGCAACGTTTAAGTTTGAAATTACGCCTGACGCTGCTTTTTTTAGTGCTGTCTTTGGCCGCCTGGCTCGCCGCCAGCGTGGTGGCGTGGCAGCAGACCACGCACAAGCTCGATAAGCTGTTCGATACCCAGCAGATGCTGTTCGCAAAACGTCTGCTGACGATGGACATCGACGAACTCAACGCCCCTGCCCGCATGCGCGAAGCGCCCAAAAAGGCCAAACACGGGCATCTTGACGACGACGCGCTGGCCTTCGCCATTTATTCCACCGACGGCAAAATGCTGCTGCACGATGGCGAAAATGGTCAGGATATTCCGTATGACTATCGCCGTGATGGCTTTGAAAACGGCCAGCTCAACGGTGACAACGACGCGTGGCGGTTTCTGTGGCTGACGGCGCCCAACGGCAATTACCGCATCGTGGTTGGCCAGGAGTGGGAATATCGCCAGGAGATGGCGCTGGATATCGTCACTTCACAGCTCACGCCCTGGCTGGTCGCGCTGCCGCTGATGCTGTTACTGCTTATCGTCTTATTAAGCCGCGAGCTACGTCCCCTGAAGCGCCTGGCGCAGTCGTTACGCCAGCGCGCGCCGGATGCCACGGAAAAACTCGCCACCGACGGCGTACCAACGGAAGTGCGCCCTTTGCTCGACGCGCTAAATCACCTGTTTGACCGCACGCAGGAGATGATGACGCGCGAGCGGCGTTTTACATCCGATGCCGCGCATGAACTTCGTAGTCCACTGACGGCGCTGAAGGTGCAAACCGAAGTGGCGCAGCTTTCGCTCGACGATCCCGCTGCGCAGCAAAAAGCGCTCGCGCAACTGCACACCGGCATCGATCGCGCTTCGCGTCTGGTGGATCAACTGCTCACGCTGTCACGCCTGGATTCGCTGGACAATCTCGATGACATCGAAGCGATTCCGCTGGCCGATCTGCTGCAATCCGCGGTGATGGATATTTACCATCACGCCCAGCGCGCGGGGATTGAGGTCCGCCTGAATATTCACACTCAGGTGACCCGTTCCGGTCAGCCATTGCTGCTGAGCCTGCTGGTCCGCAATCTGCTGGATAATGCCGTACGCTATAGCCCGCGCGGCAGCGCGGTGGACGTCACGCTTAACGTCCAGAGTTTTACCGTGCGCGACAACGGCCCGGGCATTTCCCCCGATGCGCTGGCGCGAATTGGCGAGCGTTTTTACCGTCCGCCAGGCCAGGATGAAACCGGTAGCGGCCTGGGGCTGTCAATTGTCAAACGTATCGCCACGCTACACGGTATGCGCGTTGTGCTTGCCAATGCTCGGGAAGGCGGCTTTGAGGTGACGGTGAGTTGGTGACTCATTATTGCGTCAGAAGCAAAAGACTTTACACATTTTGCTCATTTCACCGCATCGTTGTTACGGGTAAAATCGTGACCAATCTCACAAGACTGAGGAAAACGAATGAGCAATATCCTGATTATCAATGGCGCGAAAAAATTCGCCCACTCTAACGGCCAACTGAACGACACCCTGACCGAGGTCGCGGATGGTTTCCTGCGCGACGCCGGACACGATGTTAAAGTCGTGCGTACCGACGGCGATTACGACATTCAAGCCGAAGTGCAGAATTTCCTGTGGGCCGACGTCATCGTCTGGCAGATGCCGGGCTGGTGGATGGGCGCGCCGTGGACCGTGAAAAAGTACATGGATGATGTGTTTACCGAAGGCCACGGATCGCTGTACGCCAGCGACGGGCGCTCCCGTTCCGATGGCGCTAAAAAATACGGTTCCGGCGGTCTGCTGCACGGCAAAAAATACATGCTGTCTCTGACCTGGAATGCCCCGCTGGATGCCTTTACCGACGAAGATCAGTTCTTCCATGGCGTGGGCGTTGATGGCGCTTATTTGCCATTCCATAAGGCCAATCAGTTCCTGGCGCTGGAGCCGCTGCCGACGTTTATCGTGAATGACGTGATTAAAATGCCCGACGTGCCGCGCTATATCGCCGAATATCGCAAGCATCTCGCCGAGATTTTTGCTTAACTGGTAGCCTGTCATCAGGAGAAATGATCATGTTAACTGTTATTGCTGAAATCCGTACGCGTCCAGGCCAACATCACCGCCAGGCCGTACTGGATGAGTTTGTGAAGATTATCCCGGCTGTATTGAAAGAAGAAGGCTGCCACGGCTATGCGCCGATGGTGGATACCGCCGCGGGCGTGAGCTTCCAGACCACCGCACCTGACTCCATCATAATGGTTGAGCAGTGGGAAACCGTGGCCCATCTGGAAGCACATCTGCAAACGCCACACATGAAAGCGTGGGGCGACGCGGTGAAAGGTAACGTTCTGGAAACGCATATCCGTATTCTGGAGCAAGGGGTTTAAGTTCCCCTATCCCTCTCTCCTAAGGAGAGAGGGAACTGCCCGGAGCCTTCTTATCTCTCTCGCCCCTTTGGCGAGATGGCCGGGGTGAAGGAAATTACCAGTACAATTTCCAGCTTTGTGTAAACCGCACCAGCGCCTCGACGTAGAAATAATCCCCCCAGCTTGCGCACTCATCCACGCCTTTATCGCTCGCCAGATGGTAAACCGAGTGCTTAAGCAGACCATTGCCCTTCTCGTCTTTCCCCATCAGATAGTGCTTTGTCAGCGAGGACATAATGCCCTTCGCCCATTCCAGATACCGTTCACGATCCGGATCGGTCGCAGGCAGGTGTTTGACCAGTTCCAGCAGGCCGCACACCGCAATCGCCGCCGAAGACGAATCACGCAGCGCATCGGTGCCGACCAGCGCCAAATCCCAATGACAAACGCCGTCTTGCGGAAGTCGATTGAGGAAATAGTTCGCCAGTCGTTTCGACAGGGCAATCATCGTGTCGTCGCCGGTATAAATGTAGCTCAGCAGAAAACCGTAAATCCCCCACGCCTGGCCGCGCGACCAGCAGGAGTCGTCGGCGTAGCCCTGCTGCGTATTGCCATAACGCGGCGCTCCAGTTTTGACATCCATATAATAGGTATGGAACGTTGAAGCATCTTCGCGGATCAGATATGTCGCTGCCTGCATAACGTGAGCTTTGGCGGCATCGGCAAAGCGCGGATCGCCCGTCTGCTCGGTCGCCCAGTACAGCAGGGGCAAATTCATATTGCAGTCGATGATCATCCGCCCGGCCTGCTCGGGATCGGACAGATCGCCCCACGCCTGGATGATCCTGGCTTTATCATGGAAACGCTCAAGCAGCGCTTCTGCCGCCAGAAGCGAAAAGCCGCGCGCCTCACGGTTGCCGGTCAGACGCCAGTCCGCCACGCACGAGAGCGTATAGAGGAAGCCCAGATCGTGGGTATTCGTATCGTGACGACCGGCGATGCGCAGACCAAAAGAGCGGGTGTGCTTCTCAGCCATCGCACGGAATTTTTCGTCACCGCTCATCTCCCACGCTAGCCACAGTTGCCCGGTCCAGAAGCTGGTTGTCCATTCGACGTTTTCAGTCAGCGGATAAAATCCGTCTTTGCAGGTCTCCGCCGGGAATTGTTCACCGAACTCCGTTAAATGACGGCTAATCAGTTCGAGGACATGCTGGCGTGCCGTGCTTAATTCATCCCTAAATGCATGTGCATTAACGGGGGCGGGAATATCGGCCAGACGTTCCTCTGTGATATGACTTAACATATTTCGGTTCCTTCTTTGACGGCAAAATTATCGAGATGGATTCTGTTCTGCTACAGAGATTGCAGATGTGCCGCGCCATTTGCTTTGGCAGGCGGATAACGTAAAGGCAGAGATCAGCGTAAAGGTCAGCGCCGTTGCGCCCATAATAATATAGGTCTGTTCAAATCCGATGCGGTCATACATATATCCCGCCGGTGAAGAGATCACCACATTTCCGACATACAGCATCGCCTGATAGCCCAATAAATACATGGTGGCGTTTACACGTTTATCGAAATGCTCGGCGATATATTTAAATACCGACACCAGCAGCAAACAGATTTCCAGACCGTATAAAGGCTTGAGAATGGAAATTAATAAGTGGGAATCGCACAGGCCGGAAATAATCAGACGTGCACCAACGATTAATCCGACAATCAATAAGCCGCGCTTGGCACCGATAAAGTTCACGAACAGCGGAATCACCATATACATGACAAATTCCATACCCGACTGAACCGTGCCGAGGTAGCCGAATACCGCGTTGCCCTGATGCACATCGTCAAAGAAAGTGACGAAGTAGCGCGAGAACTGCTGCTCGGCGATAAACATCATCCACGCCACGCCGGCAACATACAGGCAGAAGGCCCAAAACTTACCGCTACGCAGCAGCGCGAAAACATCCGCAGGGGCAATTTTCTCTTTGGTCAGCACGTCACCGGCATGTGCGGAGTTAGTGTTCACTTTCAGGTTCAGCAGGACAATGAGCATGATCACTGACGCCACGCTGCCCAGAATAAAATTATACGCAGGCGAGAGGTTAAACAGCAGGCCAGAGAACGACGACGCCACCGCCCAGCCAAGTGAACCCCACATGCGAATCTGACCAAACTCCATGCCATTTAGACGACTGAAACGATCGGAATAGGATTCGCACGCCGCCACGCCCGCGTACCAGGCAAAGCTTAAATAGAGCGCGCCGATAATAATGCCCAGCATCGTGTTGGACATTAACAGCGGCTGATAGACATAAATAAAGAACGGTGCCATCAGGGCCGACATCGCCACTACAAAATATAGCAGGTATTTACTCATCCCGATCTTATCGAGAATGTAGCCGTAGATCGGTTTTAAAATAACGGAGAAAATACCGTTAACTGCAAATACCGTCCCGATAACCGATCCGCTGAGATTGGCCTTTTGTCCGAGCCAGATCGCCAGCAAACCAATACTTGCCGACCACGTAAAGAAATAGAGAAAGATAAAGGTACTGATTTTGTAATATTCGGTTCTGTTATTCGTTGATGTATTTTCCATACTATCCTCGCCGAAATATAGGGTGCCAGAGTGTTATAAAAAGAATGAGAGCTGACGTTTATTATCAGGGTCACGAATAACGACCTGATCGGTATTGATTTGAAGCTGCGGGATCTCCGCTATTTTGTGCGAATCGCCGCACGCCATAACCGCGCAGCACAGCCAGCTTTCCCCTTGCGGGAGGGTAGTGCTGAGTACCGGAATTGCGGCGCATTCAGCAAACATAATGCTGCTGTTTGGCGGCGTGACGACGGTGTCAGGTTGACGTGTGACGGCAGGCGACAGATCGGCAATCACGCTGCTGCCGTTAACTGCCGAGAGAAAACATCCGCGCGCGGTCAGCTGCGGCTGCGTCTTCATCACTGCAAAGCCCCCTTCCACTGCCTGTAAAGTCCTGGCGCTATTCACCCGATGCAGACGGATATGCCACGCGCCAAATGGCACCAGCCAGGTGTCGATATGAACGTCTTGCCATGGCGACCAGCGCGAAAAAATCCCATTTTCGTCGACGCGTACTTCCGCGCATTCCCGACGTCCGCGGTAGTAATTGTCGCCATCGGATAACAGCAGCATAGAGTCGCAGGCCGCGTGTTTAAGGCCGTAACGCCCGCGCTCAATCGTGAAGCCGAAGCGGCTGGAGTAGGCGAATTTGGTGTATTTCGCGTCGGTATTCACATAGTTGTTCAGCTCAAGCTGCCCGGCGGTGAGCATCGTGACGTGCTGCGAATCATCGGCGTGCATCAGGATTTGCTGCGCGTGTGAAATAACGCGTTTCTCGGCCAGCGCTGGCAGCGGTTGTTCTTGCGCTTGCCAGAACGGATGTTCCTCCGGCAGCGCCAGAATCAGATACGTTTTCAGCGCCCAATACGGAGAGCCTGGCGAGTTGTAATCTTCGCACATCGCCAAATTGGGATAGGCAAAGCCGAGCGTCAAAACGCCGTCGCGATCGAGGATCGGCTGCTGCTGCCACCAGCGAAGATGGCGCAGGATAATGCCTTTTACGATGCCCGGCGTGAACACATTTAGGCCGGAAAAAGCGACGGCGCTCCAGAACGCCACCATCGCAAAACGATAGGTCAGGCTGCGGCCAAACGGCACCGATGCGCCGTCGGCGCTAGACATATAAATGAAATCTTCGGCGAACTGACGCGAACGCTCACGCAGCACCGTTGCCCTCTCCTCGTCGCCGCTGAGCGTGGCGTAAATCAGTCCATAAAAGTGAAACGCCATTGAGATGTAGTAATCTTTTGGCCGCCCCGGGCCATCGGAATACCAACCATCGCCGAGGTAATAAGCGTCCATCATGGCGAAGCGGCGATCGATCGCCACCTGATCAAACGGCAACCCGGCGCGTTTAAACCCCAGCTGAACCATAATGGCAAAATAGTTCCAGTTACTGTCCGGCATTTGCGCGTCGGTTATCTGATTGAGCCACGCGTGCAGGTTCATCACCTCGCGCTCGGTGAACAGGGCGGTGAGTTTTTCCTGCAACAGCGACAACCCAAGGCCGTACGATGCCATCTCGACCAGGCGCTGATCGTAAGGTTCTGTTTCGCCCCAATAGCCTGCGCTTTGCGGATCGGTCCCCTGCTTGATGGCCGCGATGTATTTGTCGCTAAACGGCGTGATGTCGCCCGCTGCCATCAGCGGAAACAGCCCCCACAGCACGCGCGACAGCCCCTCCATCTGCGCCACGTCGGTGGTGTAGTGCGCGCAGGTATCGCCCAGCGAAAAGCGCGAACTCCCCGCCGGAAATTGCTTATCCACTGCACCCAGCATCGTATTGAATTCCGCCACCACGTCCTGACGGGAAGACAACGGATTTGATGTTTCTTTGTTTGCCGCCCACATACGCTTTCCCTCGTCATCATCTGCGGCAAAGAATAGTGAATCCATACACCGTAGAAATGTTAGCCACGTCACAGCGGCGAGAGATCAATAAACCCACAGTTGAGAAAATTTAAAAAGGTGGTTTATAAAGACGAACAGAAGGGCAAAAGTTGAGTTTTATTGCACTATGCGTGAGATGCCAAAATCCGACCATCTGGAGCTGATTACCCTAAATGACACGATCGTGTCGTTCAGTCGGCTATTTGCCAATACGGTGCGGTATCACCACTGGCACCAATGCCTGGAAATTCTCTATGTGGAAGAAGGGTTTGGCGTGGCGATTGTCGATAATCGTCATTACACTATGCGCCCTGGACGGCTGTTTTTCTTCCCGCCTTTTACCCTGCACAAAGTCATGGTCGATGAGCAGGCCGAAGCGATTTATCGCCGCACGATTATTCATCTCGATCACCATGCGGTTCTGAAAGTGCTGCGCGATTTTCCGCAGACGCAGCAGCGGCTGCAAAAACTGTCCCGACGCGGCGGTGAAGCGTGGGTGGCGGATATGGCAGATTGTCATTCCCATATTCATCATCTGTTTAGCGGCTACCATCCACCGTTAACCAGCGAAAGTGTCGCCAGCCTGATCATCAGTCTGTTTGCGATGCTGCCGGATGATAATGACGGCGCGCCCGGCAGCAGCCACGGCATTGCCAGTCAGGTCATGTTCTGGCTTGATGAACACTACCAGCAAAAATTCAGCCTCGATGCGCTGGCTGGCGAGTTGGGAAAGTCCCGCAGCTACGTCTCACGAAAATTTCATACTGAAACGGGCGAGAAAATCCATGATTACCTGAATACACTGCGGCTGCGAAAAGCCTGCGAATGCCTGCTTCACAGCAATGAGAGCGTGCGGGATATCGCCACGCGGGTGGGTTTTTCGGACGTGACGTATTTTATTAGCGCCTTTAAAAAGGGCATTGGTGAGACGCCCTTGCAGTACCGGAAGAACCATCCTGGCGCGTGATCAGTTACTCTTTTTACCCGGCTTCAATCCGCGGTGTAATTCATTGATGCGCTTTATCGATTTAATGCTGCGCTGCGGCGTGGTCGAGGCGACCGACAGGATGATCATCTCCAGACACAGAAGCACCGTGCCGTGCAGAGGAATTTTGCCTTTCTCGCCGCCGCGTGGGACGTGAATCACGACGTTTGCCTCTTTGCTGAAGCGCGAATCCAGAGCGTTCGTGAGCAGGATCGCGGGAATGCCCAGCCGTTTCGCCTCGCGCAGCGTGGTTTGCCCTTCCCGGTGCGCGGATTTCTGCGCCATCATCACCAGTACGTCGCCGCGCTGCAGCTCAATAAGCTGTTCAGCCAGCCCGATTCCCGTGCGGTTAAGCGCCGTAGCCGGCAGCCCCATTCGACTAAACATGCGCGCGGTGTATTCCGCCAGAACACCCGATGCGCCAATGCCAAAAATGGCCACCTGGCGCGCCTCACTCAGCAGCGCCACCGCTTGCGCCATGGCGAAGCGATTGTTTGGCTCTGATAACACCTCGCAGGTATGTTGATGGCCTTCCAGCACAAAATCGATGCTGGAATTGACGTCGCTGGTCAGGATATTGACCGTGGTCGAGATCTTTTCACTGGCGCTGATCGCCGGTCCAAACCAGTGCTCAAGCGTACTTTTCAGATCCCGCAGTCCGGCAAAACCGAGCGCCTGAATCGCTCGCACCACGGTGGCATCGGAAGTTTTCAGCAGCGCCGCAATCTCCATCGCCGTTTGTTCCATCACCGCTTCACGGTTCTCATTGATGTACGTGGCGACCTGATGCAGACGAGGCGTCAGCTGGTGTGCGCGGGCGCGAAAGCGATCGCCATAGAGATCCACACGCGATTTATCTTTGCGGATCATTTCGCCTCCGGAAGCGGGCGGCCCGCGATTTGCGATTGCACTTGCGCTGCCATCAGCCCCAGCGAAGCGAAGGAGTTAGAGATCGCCTCTTCACGGGAAATCAGGACGTAATGCCCGGTACGACAGGCAGTGAGGAACTGGCACCAGCCAGGCATCACGGTTTCCATGGCCGCCAGTTCGTCCTGCGGTTTGCCACCTGTGTCGCCGCGCCACGTCGCAAAGACAAAATCGGCGTCCAGCTCCGGCAAACGCTCGGCGCTCACGTCAATACGGCCACCGTCCGGAATGCTGTCGATAAGCGGCGGGAAGCTGAATCCGGCATCACGCAACACGCGGCCCAGCGAGTGATAGCTGTGCATGGCGGTGATTTTTCCCTGGTTGGCCTGAATGACCGAAACGGAGATCTTCTGGGTGCTTATCGTCGCTTTCAGCGCGTTGAGTTGTTCCTGATAGCGACGCTCCAGAATGCTCAGTCGCGCCTGCGTGCCGGTCAGTTGCGCCAGCTTGCGGTAGATTTCCGGTGCGCCGCCGTCGAGATGATCGATGCTCACCGTGGGGGCGATCCGCGCCAGTTGCTCAATCGGCGTGTTCCGCGTGGGTTCGGTGATAATCAGATCCGGTTTTGCGGCAGCAATGGCTTCTATGTCGATATCCGCTGTGCCGATAAATTTGATGTCGGAATTATCAAAATCGACGCCCGTTAACATGCCGCTGGAGCGAAGAAAATGGCTGCCGTCAGGACGCGTGCGTCCGTGGCTGGCGATGGGCGGAACACCGAGTTCGATCAGCGGGATCGTGATGTCGAGATCGTGTAACGACACGATCCGTTTCGGGTGGACGGGGACCTGCACCGCACGACCTAAATCATCCGTAAATGTCTGCACATTTTCAGCTGCGCTGACGGAAAACCCCGCCAGTAGCAGCAGGGAAAAGAATAAACGCATAACGCCCCCGGTTAAAACCTGTCCCGACGCTGCCAGAGCAGCACCAGGAAAAACGGCCCGCCAATCAGCGAGACAATGATACCGGCGGGCAATTGCAGCGGCAGAAAAGCCAGCCGCCCAAGGTTATCCGCCAGCAAAACCAGCAGCGCGCCTGATACCGCACTGCCCGCAAGCAGTGACGTCTGGCCGCCGCGTAGTAAAAATCGTGTCATGTGCGGGGCGATTAACCCCACAAAGCCAATACTTCCCACGCAAGAGACGCAGGCGGCCGTCAATAACACCGGTGCAATCACCTGCAGTAACGCCAGTCTGGCGGGGCGCACACCAAGCCCGGTGGCGGCCTGATGACCCAGAAGCGAAACGTCGGTCGCGCGCGCGGTGAACAGCAGGAGCGCAAACGCCGGAAGTGCCCAGCCTGCGGCAACGCTGACCAGCGTCCAGTTGGCCGCATGCAGGCTTCCGGCCAGCCACAGCAGCGCGATCTGCACGTCGCGTACGTCGGCGGTGGTCATGAAAACACCCATTCCGGCGGCAAATGCCCACGACACGCCAATGCCGATCAAAATAAAGCGCGGGCGAGAGATATCGCGGGCGAGCAGCACGACCAAAAGCGCTGTCAGCAGCCCACCTGCCATGCCTATCGCTGGACGCCAGATAACGCCCAGCGCCGGGAACTGGAAAATCAGCAGTAAAACCGCGACGCTACAACCCTCTTTCACGCCAATCAGCCCGGGATCGGCGAGGCCGTTACGGGTTACCGACTGCATCGCCGCCCCCGCAACACCCAGCATAGCTCCGCACAGCAGCGCCATCAGCAAGCGCGGCAGACGAATATCCTGGACGATATAACGCGCATCAGCACTGAGCGCATCGGGGTAAAAAAGCCCACGTCCCATCGCCGACGCGGGAATAGGCAGCGAGCCGTGAGTAAGCCCAAACAGCATCATCCCCAGACAAAGCAGGACTAGCGCCCCCAGCAAAAGGAGCGCTTTAGGACGAACGACAGTCGAAAATCTGCCCAGACGTAGAGGCCTGAGGCCTGCGCGAAGAACCGCTGGCTTCATTTGAACATTCTCGTCGCCATGAGGATAAACACCGGCGCGCCGACCAGGGCAGTGACTACGCCGGTCGCCAGTTCGTGGGGCGCAAACAGCGCACGGGCGGCGATATCCGCCAGCAATACCACCAGCGCACCGCAGCACGCTGACAGCGGCACCATGACGCGCAAATCAGTCGACACCAGACGGCGGATAATTTGAGGGACGACCAGGCCAATGAACCCTATCGGCCCGGCAATCGACACCGCCGCACCGCAGAGCAACGCAATCGCCAACAGGCAGAGGAGACGCGTGCGCAGCAGCGAGACGCCCAGGCCCTGCGCCATGCGATCGCCGAGCGCGAGCATGTTCACAGAAGGTGCAAGCGCAATCGCCAGCGTCAATCCAGCCGCTGCAACCCAGGCGGCAGTCTGGAATGTCGCCCAGTTCACGCCCGCCACATCACCCGCAAGCCAGGTGCGCATCGAAAGCAACGTTTGCTCATCCAAAATTAAGACCGCCGCGGTAATGGATGATGCAAACGCCGAAATCGCGACGCCGCATAGCGTCACTTTCATGGGCGTTAGCCCGCTTCGCCCGGCAGAAGAAAGGGTCAAGACCAGCAGAAATAATGCCCCCGCCCCCGCCGCCGCAATCAGCGGACGTCCAACGGGGAACGTCAGCCCAAGCGCGCTGGTCAGCACCACCGCCAGCGCCGCTCCCGCGTTCAGCCCCAAAATATGCGGCTCGCCAAGAGGATTGCGGATCACCGCTTGCAGCAGTACGCCCGCCACGCCCAGCGCTGCACCGGTCATCAGAGCCGCGAGCAGGCGCAACAGGCGCAGATTGATTATCACGTTGTGATCGAAGTTGCGCGGATCGAACGCGAGAAACGCCTGCGTAACGATCTGCGCAGGGATAAACCGCGCGCCAATCCCAAGATGCAAAATGGCCCCCGCCAGCAGCAACGCGATGAAAACAACAGATGCCAGGCTAGTGCGCATCAGGCTTTTCCTGCGCGGCGAAACGGCATAAAGAACGGTTTGCCCGTCACGGGATTGATCGACATTTGCACGTCGACATCGAATACCGCTTTGATCAGCTCCGGCGTACACACATCGTCTTCATTCAGCACGCTTTGCACTTTCCCTTCGCGTAAAAAGACCAGCGTATCGCCGTAGTTCACCGCAAAGTTGAGGTCGTGCAATACCACAATGACGGTGCGCCCGTGATGGCGAGTTAAATCGTGAAGCAGTTCCAGAATCTCGACCTGATAGCGCAAATCGAGATACGTGGTTGGCTCATCGAGAAGGATGTACGGCGTTTGTTGCGCCAGCGCCATGGCAATCCAGCAGCGCTGCCGCTGGCCGCCAGAGAGGCTTTCAACAGGCAAATGCGCATATTCCTGAGTGCCGGTTAAACGCAGCGCCCCTTCGACCGCCTGCTCGTCGGCGTCGGTCCACTGGCGCATAAAGTTTTGCCATGGAAAACGTCCGCGCGATACCAGCTCAAATACCGTTAACCCTTCGGGCAAGAGCGGTGACTGCGGCAAAATGCCCAGCCTGCGCGAGACGCTTTTAGTGGGTTGTTCATGGATGCGCTTTCCCTCGAGCAATACCGTGCCGCCCATGGGTTGCAGCAAACGCGCAATGGTGCTGAGCAGGGTCGATTTACCGCATCCGTTCGCCCCAACCAGAACGGTCATTTTTTCAGGTGGAATGGTGAGGGAAATGTCATCAACGATGATTTTCTTCTGATAACCAGCAGAGAGATTATCGACAACCAACCCCTGCTCTGTCGCGTTTTGAGCCACGTGTGCCAACTTAATAAAATAACAGACAAATAAAAATAAAACTCATTCTCTTTTGTGAGTTTGCCGTTGCGCCATGTAGTAGTCAAGAGGATAAACACCATAAAAAAACCAGGGGTAATATGCGAATAACCGCTCAATACAATATGAATTAACCTATTAATTTACATTAACTTAACCTCAATCATTGCGATAAATATCCGGTATAACTTTCCTGTAGCCGTTTTTCTCATTTTTCCATTTACTACTACATCTCACCATGATTGAATGATTCTCAATTACATACCCGATACCACTCAGGCAAACGGGTAGCGCTTTACGGGCAATGAAACACAGCTTCACCCGCGAGCATTCGCAGGGTATTTCGGGATAAAAATTAAATGGTTAAGTTCACACCTTCCTTCTCTGGAGTAAAAGGGCGCGCGCTCTTTTCACTGCTGTTTATTGTGCCTCTCGCGCAGGCGGCAGAAAATAAAACAACGAAAGACGGCGAGACGTTAACCGTCATTGCCGATCCCAATGCTAAAACGGAAGCGACCAACGGTTATCAACCGCTGAACACCTCCACCGCCACGCTCACCAACATGCCGATGCTGGATATCCCGCAGGTGGTGAATACCGTGAGCGATAAGGTGCTGCAAGATCAGCACGCCACTACCCTCGACGAAGCGCTGTACAACGTTAGCAACGTGGTGCAAACCAACACGCTTGGCGGCACGCAGGATGCGTTTGTTCGTCGCGGCTTTGGCGCTAACCGTGACGGTTCGGTGATGACCAACGGTTTGCGCACCGTGCTTCCCCGCAGTTTTAACGCCTCGACCGAGCGAGTCGAAGTGCTGAAAGGCCCGGCATCGACGCTGTACGGCATTCTGGATCCCGGCGGGTTGATCAATGTCGTCACCAAACGCCCGGAAAAAATGTTTGGCGGATCGATCTCCGCGACGTCCACCAGCTTTGGTGGTGGCACCGGGCAGTTTGATGTGACGGGCCCGATTGACGGAACCCGTCTGGCGTATCGCCTGACGGGTGAATACCAGAATGAAGATTACTGGCGTAATTTTGGCAAAGAGCGCAGTACCTATATTGCTCCGTCGCTGACCTGGTTTGGTGATGACGCGACGGTCTCGGTGCTTTACTCCCATCGCGACTATAAAACGCCATTCGATCGCGGGACTATTTTCGATCTCAATACCAAGCAGCCCGTTAATGTCGATCGCAAAACACGTTTCGACGAACCGTTTAACATTACCGATGGTGAGTCCGATCTGGCGCAGTTGAACGCCGAATATCGCCTTAACAGCAAGTGGACGGCGAAATTCGATTACAGCTTTAGCCAGGATAAATACACGGATAACCAGGCTCGCGTGATGGCCTATGATGCATCCACCGGAAATCTGACTCGACGCGTCGATGCGACACAAGGATCGACCCAGCGCATGCATAGTACTCGTGCGGATCTGCAGGGCAACGTCGACATTGCAGGGTTTTATAACGAGATCCTGACCGGCGTATCGTATGAAAATTACGATCTGCTGCGCACGGACATGATCCGCTGTAAGAACGTTAAGGGCTTTAATATCTACAACCCAACGTATGGCGATCTCAGCAAATGCACGTCCGTTTCCGCGTCCGACAGCGACCAGACCATTAAGCAGGAGAGCTATTCGGCTTATGTGCAGGATGCGCTTTATCTGACGGATAAATGGATCGCGGTGACCGGGCTGCGCTATCAGTCCTATACGCAATATGCCGGTAAAGGCCGTCCGTTTAACGTCAATACCGAGAGCCGCGACGACCAATGGACGCCGAAAGCAGGCCTGGTTTACAAGCTGACGCCATCGGTGTCGTTGTTCGCAAACTATTCCCAGACGTTTATGCCGCAGTCATCCATCGCCAGCTATATTGGTAACCTGCCGCCTGAAACGTCTAATGCCTACGAAGTGGGTGCCAAGTTTGACCTTTTCGATGGCATTACTGCCAATATTGCGCTGTTTGATATCCATAAACGCAACGTGCTGTATACCGAAAGCGTGGGAGATGAAACGGTCGCCAAAACCGCAGGCCGCGTGCGCTCGCAGGGCGTAGAAGTGGACGTGGCGGGGTCGCTGACCGAGAACACCAATCTTATCGCCAGCTACGGTTATACGGATGCGAAAGTGCTGGAAGACCCTGATTATGCAGGCAAACCGCTGCCAAACGTGCCGCGACATACGGGCTCCCTGTTCCTGACGTACGACATTCAGAATGTGATCGGCGGAAATACGCTGACGTTGGGCGGCGGCGGGCATGGCGTGAGCCGTCGCTCAGCCACCAATGGCGCGGATTATTACCTGCCGGGTTACGTTGTCGCAGATGCGTTCGCCGCGTATAAAATGAAGTTGCAGTATCCGGTGACGCTGCAGGTGAACGTAAAGAATCTGTTTGATAAGACCTACTACACATCGTCGATTGGCACCAATAATCTGGGGAACCAGATTGGCGATCCGCGCGAAGTGCGGTTTACGGTGAAGATGGACTTCTGAAGATGGATTTCTAAGGATAAAAAAAGCCCTGCATCGCAGGGCTTTTTGACATCAGGCTTCGATGTCGGCCATATCGCCTTTTTCCTGTAGCCAGTTGCGTCGGTCTTCCGAACGCTTCTTGGCCAACAGCATATCCATCATGGCATTGGTTTGCTGCTCGTCCTCATCGCTGATAATCAGCTGAACCAGACGACGGGTATTGGGATCGAGCGTGGTTTCGCGCAGCTGCAAGGGGTTCATCTCACCCAGCCCTTTAAAGCGCTGGACGTTCGGTTTGCCCTTTTTGCGCTTAAGCTGCTCCAGCACGCCCGCTTTTTCTTCTTCCGTCAGCGCGTAATAAACCTCTTTGCCGAGATCGATACGGTAGAGCGGCGGCAGCGCAACGTAAACGTGGCCGTTTTTTACCAGCGTGCGGAAGTGTTTCACGAACAGCGCGCACAGCAGCGTGGCGATGTGCAGACCGTCGGAGTCCGCATCCGCGAGAATACAGATCTTGCCATACCGCAGTTGGCTCAGATCGTCACTGTCTGGATCGATACCGATCGCCACCGAAATATCGTGTACTTCCTGAGAGGCGAGCACCTCATCGGAAGAAACTTCCCAGGTGTTCAGGATCTTACCTTTCAGGGGCATGATCGCCTGGAATTCACGATCGCGCGCCTGCTTGGCGGAACCGCCTGCCGAGTCCCCTTCGACGAGGAAAAGCTCGGTGCGATTCAGATCCTGCGCGGTGCAATCCGCCAGTTTACCCGGCAGCGCCGGCCCACTGGTGAGCTTTTTACGCACCACTTTTTTCGCAGCGCGCATACGGCGTTGCGCGCTCGAGATTGCCATTTCAGCCAGCATTTCGGCTGTCTTTATGTTCTGATTCAGCCACAGGCTGAATGCGTCTTTCACCACACCGGAGACAAACGCGGCGCACTGACGTGAGGACAGACGTTCTTTGGTCTGCCCGGCAAACTGCGGATCCTGCATTTTCACAGACAATACGTACGCGCAGCGATCCCAGATATCTTCCGCTGACAGCTTCACGCCGCGCGGCAGAATATTGCGGTATTCGCAGAATTCGCGCATCGCATCCAGCAGGCCCTGACGCAGGCCGTTGACGTGCGTCCCGCCCTGCATCGTGGGGATGAGGTTAACGTAGCTTTCGGTCAGCAGTTCGCCGCCTTCTGGCAGCCATAGCAGCGCCCAGTCGACCGCTTCGGTGTCACCCGAGAAATTACCGAGGAACGGTTTTTCCGGCAGCGTTGGCAACCCATTGACCGCCTCGCCCAGATAGTCATTCAGACCGTCCTGATAGCACCAGCGCTGCTCGCTGTTGTTGACTTCATCTTTAAAGGTGATTTCAACGCCGGGGCACAGTACCGCTTTCGCTTTCAGGATGTGCGTCATGCGTGTGACAGAAAAACGCGGGCTGTCGAAGAAGCTTTCGTCCGGCCAGAAATGCACGCTGGTACCGGTGTTGCGTTTACCGCACGTCCCGATGACCTGTAATTCCTGAACTTTATCGCCGTTTTCGAACGCAATGTTATGCACCTGGCCGTCACGGCGGACGGTGACTTCCACGCGCTTAGACAAGGCGTTAACCACGGAGATCCCCACGCCGTGAAGGCCGCCGGAGAACTGGTAGTTTTTATTGGAGAATTTACCGCCCGCATGCAGACGGCAAAGGATCAGCTCAACGGCTGGAACCCCTTCCTCCGGGTGGATGTCGACCGGCATGCCGCGTCCGTCGTCAATCACTTCGAGCGACTGATCGGCGTGCAGAATGACGTCGATGCGTTTGGCATGACCCGCCAGCGCTTCGTCCACACTGTTATCAATCACTTCCTGGCCCAGGTGGTTTGGGCGCGTCGTATCGGTATACATCCCCGGGCGGCGGCGAACCGGCTCAAGCCCGGTGAGGACCTCAATGGCATCAGCGTTATAGGTTTGCGTCATGATTTAACTAGCAATTCGCAGTGATTGTCAGTGGCTGTGCAGTCCAAGAAAATCGACAATCTGGGTGAAATGATTCTCAAAGCCCGTGAAAGCATGGTTTCCGCCCTCTTCTACAGTCTGGCGGCAAGAGGCGTAATACGCCACTGCCTGGCGGTAATCCAGCACTTCATCGCCCGTCTGTTGCAGCAGCCAGATAAGATCGGGCGCGTCCAGCGGGTCTATCTGCATAACTTTGAGGTCGTAAATATGGCGTGACTCTAGCACATATTGTTGTCCGGTGTAGGGGTTCTCGTTTTGCCCGAGAAAGTCCCTCAGCAGCTCAAAGGGCCGTACTGCCGGGTTAACAACTACCGCAGGGAGCATAAAGCATTGCGAGAGCCAGGTGGCGTAATAACCGCCCAGCGAAGAGCCCACGACGCCGAACGATTCACCGCCATGTTCCATCACGATGGACTCCAGCATCTCTGCGGCATCAGCGGGATACGGCGGGAGTTGCGGAACGATGATCTCAATGTGCGGATGATGCGCGCCGAGCCACTGACGAAATTGCGTCGCCTTCGCGGAACGCGGGGAGCTGTTGAACCCGTGTAAATAAAGGAGCGTAGACATCAGTATCCTTCTGACGCGGTATCTGGGCGGAACGTCGCACTTTGCAGACGGCAAACTTCTGTCGTCAGCGAGCCATCGGCATGCAGTTCCAGCCAGCGCCAGCCTGGCGCAATCGTGTCTAACGTAAAGTTGGCGCAGTGCGGTTTGAACTGGACGCACGTCGACGGCGTCGCCAGTAAACGGCGGCCATTCCAGTCGAGATCCTGTTCCTGATGAATATGACCACACAACAGATTGTTGACATGGGGATATTTGGACAACACGCGATCCAGCGCCGCTGAATTGCGCAGGCTATGTTGATCGAGCCAGCTGCATCCCGCAGGCAAAGGATGATGATGCAATAACAGCAGGGTATGACGCTCAGGATCGGCAGCCAGTTTTTTCTCCAGCCACTCCAGCTGAAAATCACTCAACTCACCATGCGGTACACCGAACACCTGCGTATCCAACAGCAAAATTTGCCAGTGCTCACCGACAAACACGCGCTTGGCGGGAGAAATGCCCGCATCGTGCAGCGTGCTGTACATCGCTGGCTGAAAATCATGATTGCCGGGTAACCAGACGCAGGGCACGCTAAAGCTCGCGATCCCTGTCGCAAAATGCTGATAGGCCGCAGCGCTTTGATCTTGTGCCAAATCGCCCGTAGCCGCTATCAAATCGCAGTGGCGATTCTCAGCGTGAATGGCATCCAGTACTGCCTGATAACTCTCCCAGGTGTTTACACCTAACAGCGTTTCATGCTTTTCGGCAAACAGGTGGGTATCAGTGATTTGTAATATCCTGACTGGCGCCCCACCAGCAACAGTCAGGTTTAACAGGCTTTCCAAATGGTGTCCTTAGGTAGGTTTATGACGCTAACAAACCGGAATCGCCATTGCTCCATGTGCTAAACAATATCTTAGCCAGTCGGCTAAAAACTGGTTAATTTGATGCTTTTCGTCGCGTTGATGCAACTTTTTATTAGGATAATCATACCGCGCTTTAAAGCGGAAGATCTGCTGACTTGAACACACTTCGGCCACCATCGCATCATGATAAAGCCGGACCGTCATCGACGGCAGGCTCCAGTAGCTGATCGTCGGCGCCGTTTGTTTGATTTCTACCAGGGTCGTGTAACGAGTCGATTCAACAATCGTTAATCGATACTGCGCGTTGCTCACCTGATAGCTTACCATTTCGCCGGGCGCGTCATCACGCGGCAACAGGCGGCGTAATTGCGCGAAATTGGTTTCGCACAAACGCATCATTTCTGGGAAGTCAGGTGTATAACGCTTCATTTTTTCCACTCGTTTCGTAAGTCTTGATAATGCAGTTGCAGCCATTGCAAAGCGATGACAGACGCTGCGTTGTCGATTTTCCCCTCTTTTACCCACTGGTAAGCCTGTTCCCGACTCACCACATGAACACGAATATCTTCGTTTTCATCTGCCAGACCGTGAATACCTTCCGCGATCGTGGCGTCCACTTCCCCCACCAGAATAGAAGAGCGCTCGCTGGTCCCGCCAGGGCTTGCCAGATAGCTCAGCACGGGTTTTGTCCGGCCCACTTTCAGCCCGGCTTCTTCCTCAGCCTCACGGCGGGCGACATCTTCCGGCGTTTCGCCTTCTTCGATCATGCCTGCGACCATTTCCAGCAGCCACGGGGTTTCGCTGGTATCCAGCGCCGCAATCCGTACCTGTTCAATCAATACCACTTCATCGCGCACTGGGTCAAAGGGTAGCAAGACTGCGGCATGCCCGCGCTCAAAAATTTCACGTCTTACTTCCCCGCTCATTTCCCCGTTAAACAGGCGATGCCTAAAACGGTAAAGTTCCAGTGAAAAAAATCCGCTATATAACGTTTCCCGTGCAATAATTTCTACATCGTTTTTGGTGAAAGTTACTGGCAATTCATCTGGTTTTTGCATGGCGGTTTCCTGGTCACAATCATGATGAAATTATGAATTTCAAGGCTGTTTGGCTGCCGTTTCAAAGGCTATATGATAGATTGATGCAAATTACAGCCGGATGGCACGTAACGCCAACCTTTTGGTGTGGATGATTCTGTTAGAATCGGCAAATATATTTAACAAGATCAGCGCTAATACTGCTTCACAACAAGGAATGCAAATGAAGAAATTGCTCCCCATCCTTATCGGCCTGAGCCTGACGGGCTTCAGCGCGATGAGCCAGGCAGAAAACCTGTTACAGGTTTATCAGCAAGCACGTCTGGGCAACCCTGAGCTGCGTAAGTCGGCTGCCGATCGTGACGCTGCGTTCGAAAAAATTAACGAAGCACGCAGTCCGTTGCTGCCGCAGTTGGGCTTAGGTGCAGATTATACCTACGGCAATGGCTTCCGTGATAGCAACGGTGTTAACTCCAATACCACCGGCGCATCTCTGCAATTAACGCAAACCTTGTTTGACATGTCCAAGTGGCGTTCGCTGAGTCTTCAAGAGAAAAGCGCAGGCATTCAGGACGTCACCTATCAGACCGATCAGCAAACGCTGATCCTGAATACCGCGACGGCCTACTTCAACGTGTTGAGCGCGATCGATTCGCTCTCCTACACCGAAGCGCAGAAACAAGCGATTTATCGTCAGTTGGATCAAACCACGCAACGTTTTAACGTAGGCCTGGTGGCGATCACCGACGTGCAGAACGCCCGTTCCCAATACGATACCGTGCTGGCGAACGAAGTGACCGCGCGTAACAACCTTGATAACGCGCTGGAATCTCTGCGTCAGGTCACTGGTAATTACTATCCTGAACTGGCTTCGTTGAACGTCGACAACTTCAAAACGGATAAACCGCAGGCCGTGAATGCGCTGCTGAAAGAAGCAGAAAACCGCAACCTGGCGCTGTTACAGGCACGTCTGAGCCAGGATCTGGCACGCGAGCAAATCCGTCAGGCACAGGATGGGCATCTGCCAACCCTGAGCCTCACTGCATCCAGTGCCGTAACGGACACCTCTTATAGCGGTTCTAAAACCGGCGGCGCGAATGCTTCGCAGTTTGACGACAGCAATGTGGGCCAGAACAAAGTCGGCCTGAGCTTCTCCATGCCGCTGTATCAGGGCGGCATGGTTAACTCTCAGGTTAAACAAGCTCAGTACAACTTTGTTGGCGCAAGCGAACAGCTTGAAAGCGCGCACCGCAACGTAGTGCAGACCGTGCGTTCGTCATTCAACAACGTGAATGCCTCTATCAGCAGCATCAACGCCTACAAACAGGCCGTTGTGTCGGCACAGAGTTCATTGGACGCGATGGAAGCCGGTTATTCGGTCGGTACGCGTACCATCGTTGACGTGCTGGATGCGACGACCACGCTGTTCAATGCAAAACAACAGCTCTCCAGCGCACGCTACAACTACCTGATTAACCAACTGAATATTAAATCAGCTCTGGGTACGCTGAACGAGCAGGATCTGCAGATGCTGAACAGCACGCTGGGTAAACCGGTTTCAACAACGCCTGAAAACGTGGCGCCGGAAAACCCACAGCAGGACGCCAGCGCTGATGGCTATAACGCCAACGGTTCAGCCCCTGTTGCGCAGCCCGCAGCGGCTCGCACGACAACCAATAACGCAGCCGGTAACCCATTCCGTAACTGATGTTAAAACCCGGTCTATGACTCCATAGGCCGGGTTAGCTTTGCTCCAGTCGACATATAAACGTAAGCCAACGTAAAGATCCCCCTGACGCTCCCTCTGCGCTTCATTTTCAACCACTCATCCTCTATCCTAAGCCTTATTTCCTTTGTAATACCACTGGGTCCTGGAAGACAAAAATGAAACGGACAAAAACGATCAATCACGCCTCGTTCCGCAAAAACTGGAACGCACGCCATCTCACTCCTGTCGCTCTGGCGATCACCGCCGTATTTTTGCTGGCAGGATGTGAGCAATCCGACGAAACGGTATCGATGTATCAGAATGCCGATGACTGCTCAAGCGCCACCGGCAAAAGCGCAGAATGTACCACTGCGTACAACAATGCGTTGAAAGAAGCCGAACGCACCGCGCCGAAATATGCAACGCGTGAAGACTGTATCGCCGAGTTCGGTGAAGGTCAGTGTCAGCAAGCGCCTGCACAGGCAGGCATGGCACCAGAAAACCAGGCGCAAGCACAATCCAGCGGCAGCTTCTGGATGCCGTTGATGGCGGGCTACATGATGGGCCGGATGATGAGCGGCGGCGCGGGCTTCCAGCAGCAGCCTCTTTTTAGCTCCAAAAATCCAAATAGCCCGGCATACGGTAAATACACCGACGCCAGCGGCAAAGGCTACGGCGCAGCACAGCCAGGCCGTACGGCGACCGTTCCAAAAACCGCAATGGCACCAAAACCTGCAACCACCAGCACCGTGACGCGCGGCGGCTTTGGCGACTCGGTGGCAAAACAGTCCACCATGCAGCGTAGCGCGACGGGTTCTTCTACTCGCTCAATGGGCGGCTGATAATGGAACGAGTCAGTATTATTGAGCGCCCGGACTGGCGCGAAAAAGCGACCGAATACGGCTTTAATTTTCACACCATGTACGGCGAACCGTACTGGTGTGAGGATGCTTTCTACAAATTGACGCTCGCTCAGGTTGAGAAACTCGAGGACGTCACCGCCGAATTGCATCAGATGTGCCTCAAAGTCGTGGAAAAAGTGATCGCCAGCGATGAGCTGATGACCAAATTCCGCATCCCTAAACATACCTGGGGCTTTGTGCGTCACGCCTGGCAGACCAATCAGCCTTCTCTCTACTCCCGCCTCGATCTGGCGTGGGATGGTGTGGGCGATCCTAAAATGCTGGAAAATAACGCTGATACCCCGACTTCACTGTATGAAGCGGCGTTCTTTCAGTACATCTGGCTCGAAGATCAGGTCGCAGCGGGCAACCTGCCGGAAGGCAGCGATCAATTCAACAGTCTGCAGGAAAAGCTGATCGAACGTTTCGCCGAACTGCGCGAGCAGCACGGGTTCAATCTGCTGCATCTTGCCTGCTGTCGTGACACGGTTGAAGATCGTGGAACAGTGCAGTATTTGCAGGATTGCGCGGCCGAAGCGGAAGTCGCCACTGAATTCTTATACATCGAAGATATCGGCTTAGGCGAGCGCGGACAGTTTACGGATACGCAAGATCAGGTCATTAGCAACCTGTTCAAACTCTATCCGTGGGAATTCATGCTGCGCGAAGTGTTTTCGACCAAACTCGAAGATGCTGGCGTACGCTGGCTGGAGCCAGCATGGAAAAGCATTATCTCCAACAAAGCGCTGCTGCCCATGCTGTGGGAGATGTTCCCTAATCACCCCAATCTGCTGCAAGCGTACTTCGCTGAAGACGATCATCCGCCGATGGAAAAATACGTCATCAAGCCGATCTTCTCACGCGAAGGGGCCAACGTTTCGATTATCGAAAACGGCAAAACCCTGGAAGCTGCCGAAGGGCCGTATGGCGAAGAAGGCATGATCGTTCAGGAGTTTTACCCGCTGCCGAAATTTGGTGACAGCTACGTCCTGATTGGAAGCTGGCTCATCAACGATCAGCCAGCCGGGATTGGCATTCGTGAAGATCGCGCGCTGATCACACAGGATCTGTCGCGCTTCTATCCGCACATTTTCGTCGAGTAAAACCGATTCTCTCTCCCCACGGGAGAGAGAATCATTACCCCACCTGCACTGACAACATACTTAGACTACCCATCTCAATGCCGTCCACCGGAATGCTCACGGGTTCCTGACCATCCCACGCGCCCAAAACATACAGCAGCGGTAAAAAGTGGTCCGCCGTCGGGTTAGACAGTGAACCGCCTTCATGATCCAGGTAATTCACCAGTGGATGCTCTTCCACCGGGCCCTGCCAGGTCAAATTCGCTTTGACAAAATCATTGAACGATGTGGCCCACGGATACGGGGTGTTTTCACCGTGCCAACGCGCCGTGCGCAGGTTATGAACCACGTTACCACTGGCGACCAGCATGATGCCTTCATCGCGCAACGTCGCCAGTTTGCGTCCCATCTCCAGATGCCACGCTGCCGGTTTGGTGCTATCGATACTCAACTGCACCATGGGGATATCGGCATCCGGATACATTTTGATCAGCACGCCCCACGAACCGTGGTCAAAGCCCCAGGCTTCTTTATCCAGCGTTACTGGAACGGGAGCCAGAAGATCCACCAACTGCTGCGCAAGCTCAGGCGATCCTGGCGCGGGATAATGCGTGTCGTACAGCGCCTGAGGGAAACCGCCAAAATCATGAATGGTTTTGGGCGCTTCCATTGCCGTCACGCCAGTACCGCGTGTAAACCAGTGTGCAGATACCACCACGATCGCTTTTGGACGCGGCAACGTCTCACCCAGTTCACGCCAGGCACGCGTATAAACGTTATCTTCCAGGACGTTCATCGGGCTACCGTGGCCCAAAAACAGTGCTGGCATACGAGGAGAAGTCATGGTGATATCCTTACATAAGGTGTCGATTTAATAACGCTACATTACGCGCTATCGTCCGAAGATGAACTCAGATAAGCATGATGATGATCTTCAGAAATTTTGAATGTAAGGAGTCTGTAAAGCAGAGAATGCCCTCTCGCTTTGCAGCGGATTCATTATTAGCATGGTTAAGATTCATTTTCATAAGGAGACGTGAATGTCAGTACCGCTGATTCTGACCCTACTTGCGGGGGCCGCGACCTTTATTGGTGCGATTCTCGGTGTGATCGGTCAGAAACCGTCTAACCGCGTGCTGGCGTTTTCTCTGGGTTTCGCGGCGGGGATTATGCTGTTGATTTCCCTGATGGAAATGCTGCCTGCAGCACTTCGGACCGACGGCATGTCGCCCGTCATGGGCTACGGCATGTTTGTCGTGGGGCTGCTGGGTTATTTTGCTCTCGACAAATTGCTCCCGCATGCGCATCCGCAAGATTTGATGCAGAAAAACGCCAAACCCACTCGCGGTAATATCAAACGCACTGCCATTTTACTCACGCTAGGCATCAGCCTGCATAACTTCCCGGAAGGGGTCGCGACTTACGTGACGGCCAGTAATAACCTTGAACTGGGCTTTGGAATCGCACTGGCCGTCGCTTTACACAATATTCCTGAAGGACTGGCAGTGGCGGGTCCGGTTTATGCGGCGACAGGTTCAAAACGCACGGCAATTTTGTGGGCCGGGATTTCGGGGCTGGCTGAAATTTTAGGCGGCGTACTGGCGTGGCTGATTCTGGGCAGCATGATCTCCCCGGTGGTGATGGCAGCGATTATGGCGGCCGTGGCAGGCATTATGGTTGCCTTGTCGGTGGATGAACTGATGCCGCTAGCAAAAGAGATCGATCCTAACAACAACCCCAGCTACGGCGTGTTATGCGGGATGTCGGTGATGGGTTTAAGTCTGGTGCTGTTGCAAACGGCAGGATTTGGATAAAAAAACGCCGGGCTAACCCGGCGTTTTTCTTTAGCTGGCTTTACGCTCGTGCGCCTGGCGATACTCCACCAGATCTTCGATCGTCACCACCGGCATATTGTGCAGACGGGCAAAGGTGACACACTCCGGCGCACGCGCCATCGTACCGTCATCATTGGTCAGTTCGCACAAAACACCTGCTGGCTTAAAGCCGGCCAGCGTCACCAGATCGAGAGTCGCCTCGGTGTGACCACCGCGAGTCAACACGCCACCCGCCTGCGCGCGCAGCGGGAACACGTGGCCCGGGCGATGCAGGTCAGACGGTTTCGCGCCATCCGCAATAGCGGCACGAACGGTCGTCAGACGGTCAGCGGCAGAAACACCGGTTGTCACGCCGTGCGCAGCTTCAATCGTCACGGTAAAACCGGTGCCGAAAGCGCTGGTGTTGTTCTCAACCATCATTGGCAGGTCGAGTTGTTTGCGGCGTTCTTCGTTGATACACAGGCACACAATGCCGCTGCCGTGACGGATGGTCAGCGCCATCTGCTCAACGGTCATGTTTTCTGCGGCGAAGATCATGTCACCTTCGTTTTCACGATGTTCATCGTCGAGCACCATCACACCGCGGCCTTCGCGCAGTGCATCAAGTGCGTGTTCAACACGTTCAATAGAAGTGCCAAAAGAGGAAAGTAGCGTCTGATTCATGGTAAAAAAACCTCATTAACATTATGGTTACCAGAATCAGGGCAGTCTTAGGAGCGCCGTATAAGCGGCAAAAAGATAACGTGAGCGGGCCGTGCCCGACTTGATCGTTACTCTCTCCCATCCGGACTCTAACCGTCGGCTCCGGAATTACACCGGATCTGCTGACCTTTAGGTTTTCACCTAAAGCGCTCGCGGGCTTTCAGCGCAAGGCTGATTTACCGCCGGTGGGGAATTTCGCCCCGCCCTGAGAATAAGCGAGATAACTATAACGCTATTGATTAACCCGGGCAATGCATAAGCTTCAAACAATTCTGGTTTATATAATTGGTTCAGCAGCCTGCGCTGAGTTATCTACGACCTGAATGATTTTGTGTATCTGATAAGAAATTACACGCTACAATGGTCGCTAACACCTTCTGATCAAGGGAAACGACAATGATTGACCCGAAAAAAATTGAACAAATTGCCCGTCAGGTTCATGAGTCCATGCCAAAAGGCATTCGTGAGTTTGGTGATGACGTCGAAAAGAAAATCCGCCAGGTGTTGCAGTCACAGCTGACGCGTCTTGATCTGGTGAGCCGCGAAGAGTTTGATGTGCAGACTCAAGTTTTACTCCGCACCCGCGAAAAAATCGCGCTGCTGGAACAGCGTCTGACCGAGCTGGAAAATCGCAGTGTGAATTCCGAAATCAAACCGGCTCCGGCGATCCCACCGCTAGACGAGCAGGATTAAGTGCCGCCTGATGCCCTCACCCAAAGGGAAAGGGCGAAAAAATAACGGGCCGCTCGGCCCGTTTTTATTATCCAGAATGTGTGCCCGACTTACTGACTGTCTTTCTGGATCTTCTTAATGATGTTGGTGGTTGAACACCCATCTTCAAAATTCAGCACCATCACGTCGCCGCCGTTCGCCCAGACCTCTTCGCTACCCGCGATTTGCTCCGGCTTATAATCCCCGCCTTTTACCAGAAGATCGGGCAGAATGCCGGCAATCAGGCGCTGCGGTGTGTCTTCTTCAAATGAGACCACCCAGTCAACGGCTTCCAGCGCACCGAGCACGATCATGCGCTGCTCCAGGGGATTCACCGGACGCGTTTCGCCTTTGAGACGTTTGGTGGATGCATCGCTGTTGACCGCGACAATCAGACGATCGCCAAGCTTGCGCGCGTTCGCCAGGTACGAAACGTGACCCGCGTGCAGAATGTCGAATACGCCGTTGGTCATAACGACTTTCTCGCCGCGCTTACGCGCCGCCGCGACCGCTACTTTCAGCTCGTCTTCGCTCATCACGCCAAAGCCGGTATCAGCCCGACCGCGCACCGCGTTTTCCAGCTCAATCGGAGAAACGGTTGATGTCCCCAGTTTACCCACGACCACACCGGCGGCAGCGTTAGCGAAATAGCACGCCTCTTCCAGCGAATTCCCGGCCGCCAGCGTCGCCGCCAGCACGCCAATCACCGTATCGCCTGCGCCGGTCACATCATAAACTTCCTGTGCCTGCGTTGGCATATGCAGCGGCGGTTTACCCGGCTGTAACAGCGTCATACCTTGCTCAGAGCGGGTGACTAACAGCGCGGAGAAGTCGAAATCAGCGATGATTTTCATCCCGCGTTCAACGATCTCTTCTTCGTTTTTGCATTTACCGGCAACCGCTTCAAACTCGGATAGGTTTGGCGTCAGGAGCGTCGCACCGCGATAGCGCTCAAACTCAGTGCCTTTCGGGTCGATTAAAACCGGAACGCCCGCTTTTCGCGCCAGCTGGATCATCTGCTGCACGCTGGCCAGTGCGCCCTTGGCGTAATCAGAGAGGACCAACGCACCAATGCTGCCCAATGCCTGCGCGATACGCTCGTGCATCGGCTCGGGATCGACGCCTTCAAAACCTTCTTCAAAGTCGAGACGAATCAGCTGCTGGTTACGAGAAAGCACGCGCAGTTTAGTGATCGTCGGATGCGTTGGCACAGAAACGAAATCACACTTCACGTTAACGTCGGCCAGCGTTTTGCTGAGCGCGCGCGCCGCGTCGTCAATGCCCGTCAAGCCCACCAGACGCGAATGCGCGCCCAGGGAGGCAATATTCATCGCCACGTTTGCCGCGCCGCCAGGACGCTCCTCGATGGTGTCCACTTTGACGACCGGGACCGGCGCTTCAGGGGAAATACGGCTGGTCGGCCCGTACCAGTAGCGGTCCAGCATCACATCACCGACAACCATAACCCCAGCACGTTCGAACTCTGGCAGTGTTACTTTCATTCCTGACTCCAGAAAGATTCACAATTTGCGCGCGATAATATCACACTTGTCCCCTAAATCATTCGAGCTGCAGGAGGTCGGCAACGCCGCGAATCCCAGGAGCTTACTCCAGTAAATGACTGGGATGAGCGAGGAAAGCCAACGCATCTGCAGACCGAAGGATGACGGGGAATGGTTAAGCACGGTCCACCAGCCACTTCTGCCAGCTTGCAGACACCTGAGCACGCTCAGCGGTAAAACAGTCCAACGCCACGTGGCCCGGCTGTTCCTGTAACGCCAGATGATGCAACTCATCGCGAAGCGTGGTGTACGCATGGGTGAGCGCTTGCGCTTCTTGCTCATCCATAATGTCGTTTTGCGCCAGCAGTTCCAGAATGCGCACGTTATCAGACCAGCGCGTCAGCTTCGGTTTGGCGTGCGCGTGGCGGAGCACCAGATATTGCGTAATAAACTCGATATCGGTAATTCCCCCTTCATCGGCTTTGATATCAAAGCGATCGCGATGTTTATTGCCTAAATGCGCGCGCATTTTCTCGCGCATTTCGCGCACTTCGGTTTGCAGCGTTTCACCTTCACGCGTGGCGATCAGCACATCGCGGCGAATGGCGTCAAACTGCGTTTTAAGCTGCGGATCGCCATACACCACGCGCGCGCGCACCAGCGCCTGATGCTCCCAGGTCCACGCTTCATGTTGCTGATATTCCGCAAAGGATTCGGTGGAGGTGACCAGCATGCCCGCCGCACCGGACGGGCGCAAACGCGCATCAACTTCGTACAGAATCCCGGAGGACGTGCGAGTGCTGAACAGATGCATCACGCGCTGAGCAAGACGCAAATAGAACTGGCGTCCGTCGATTTCGCGCTCGCCATCGGTCATGACGTCAACCGGGCAATCGTGAAGGAAGATCAAATCCAGATCGGAGCTGTAGCCCAGCTCCCAGCCGCCCAATTTGCCATAACCCACCACCGCAAAACCGCGTCCCTCGCGCTCGGTCAGATGCTTTGGCTGGCCGTAGCGCGCCACCATTTGCCCCCATGCCTGCTGCACCACCGCGTCGATCATCGCTTCGGCAAGCCAGGTTAAATGATCGCTGACTTTCATCACCGGCAGCGTACCGGCGATATCCGCGGCCGCCACGCGCAGCATTTGTGCCTGCTTGAACTGACGCAACGCCTCGAGCTGCTGCTCTTCATCGTCTTCCGGAACGCGCAGCAGATACTGGCGTAGCTCATCGCGATAAGCATCCATCGCGGTCGGCTGGTACAGCGTATTGGGATCGAGTAGTTCATCAAGCAGCAGCGGATAACGCGCCAGCTTGCTGGCGACCATCGGCGATGCCGCGCAGAGAGAAATCAGATGTTTGAGCGCCCCGGGGAATTCACTGAGCAGTTCAAGATAGGTCGTGCGCGTAATAATCCCCGTCAGGAGCGGGGTCACGCGAGAAAGCGGAACAGGCGCATCGGCACGCGAACAGACGTCGCTCAACAAATGCGGCATCAGATGATCCAGCACCTGGCGTCCGCGCGGCCCAATGGCACGCTTGTTCATCTCCATACGGAAATCGGCGATCAGCGCGACTACACGATGGCGATCGTCGTCGCTTAAGTGCGCCAGCACCGGCGTGGTGTCGTCTTCCTGCAACGCATCCTGCCACAGCTCGCGCCAGTGCTCAGACAGCGTATCGTCCTGCGTGTCGCTCTCGTCATCGCCAATGAGATCGTTAAAAATGCGCCGCACACCGGACATGTGCGCATCCAGTTTTTCGGTCAGCGCCTGCCAGTCATCGACGCGCATCCCCCAGGCCAGACGCGCGCGATTCAGGTCGTCGCCCGGCAGCGTTTGGGTTTGCTCATCGTTAATGCTTTGCAGCAGGTTTTCCAGACGGCGTAGATAAAGATATGCGTCGCGCAGGGTTTGCGCGTTGCCTTCCGCCAGCAGATGCAGTTGATCAATCGCCTCAAGCGTCGGCAACAGGGAACGGGATTGCAGCGACGGCTCGCGTCCGCCGCGAATCAGCTGGAATACCTGAACGATAAATTCGATTTCGCGAATGCCGCCCGCACCGAGTTTGATGTTGTCCTTCAAACCGCGACGACGCACTTCACGGGCGATCATCCCTTTCATATTGCGCAGCGACTGAATCACGCTGAAGTCGATATAACGGCGGAACACGAACGGGCGCAGCATGGCGCGCAGCTCGCTGGCGTACACATCGCCGTTATCCCCCATGATGCGCGCTTTAACCATCGCATAGCGTTCCCAGTCGCGGCCCTGCTCCTGGTAATAATCTTCCAGCGCCGCAAAGCTCAACACCAGCGGGCCGCTGTCACCAAACGGACGCAAACGCATATCCACGCGATAGACAAAGCCGTCCTGAGTGGGCTGATCCAAAGCTTTAATGAGTCGCTGCCCCAGACGGGTAAAGAACTGGGCGTTATCCAGCTCGCGGCGGCCGCCGCGCGTTGCCCCCTTTTCCGGCCAGGCAAAAATCAAGTCGATATCCGACGAGAAATTCAGCTCGCCGCCGCCCAGCTTGCCCATGCCCAAAATCATCAGCGGCTGCGGCGTGCCCTCTTCACTGCACGGCGTGCCCCACTCTTTACAGCACGCGTCGTACAGCCAGTCGCGCGCTGCTACGATCAGCGTCTCCGCCAGACAGCTCAGCTGCTGTAATGTGCTTTCTTCACTTATCAGCTCCAGCGATTGCGCCCAGGCGATGCGGACCATCACACGACGACGGAACTGGCGCAGCACGCGCATCAGCGTCGGCTCATCGGCCACATCGGCTAACGCCTCGCTCAACCACTGCGCATAATGCCGCCACTCATCCGCCTGCGGCGGCACCGTTTCAAGTTCAGCCAGCCATTCAGGATTGGCGGTAATGCTCTCCTGAACAAAATCGCTAAAAGTAAGCACTTGCTGCGCCTGCTCGCTTAGAGATGAAGCAGGTAACGATTCTGGCAGACGTTCACAAACCGTCTGCCAGTGCTGCTGTAAAAGTGAAGAAAGCGGCATTCTGGGGTTCCTTGCCTGAGTTAACGTTTTCCGCTGTGCAGCCAGAACGGCTCTTGCGAAATAGCCTCATTACGGAAATGTTCAATTTCAATACGTTGGCGCGTTTCGATGGCGTGACGCAGCCCCTGCCAGTTCTCCAGCCACGCCTGCGCTTTCACGCCCTCGTAGGAGCCTGCCAGCAGTAGGATGCTGTCGATATCGCGCGTCAGACGAATCAGCTGATCGCTGTATTGATCGCCAAGCGGACGGTCAAAAATCGTTTTCAGCTCAGCGGCGCTGCGGGACATATGCGTATCCGCAAAGCGTTTGAACGAATCCGCGATTTTTTTCTGCGCTTTATCATCGAGGAATGGCTGCCAGCCGCGCGTAACCAGAAATTCGGTCAACGCCAGTTTTGCCGCAGCGGTTTGCGGGCTGTAGACCGCCGTTTGCGCAGAAACATCGGTCGCCATGAGCGCTTCCGTCTGCGTCAGAAAATCACGTAAGTGAGCGCTCGCTTTACGCGGTACCACGCCGCCGAAAAGCGTCAGCGTGCTGCGCACCAGACCCATAGCGGACAATACGTTGGCTTTCGCCTCTTTGACGCCACGAATCCACAGCTCTTCATGGTATTGCCACTGGCTCAGCGCCAGCTCCAGCGCAGCTTCAAGGCCTTGCTCGACGCTGACTTTCGCAGGAACGCGCAGAATAGTGGTCGGTTTGAGCACCCGCGGTGCATTTCCGGCCGCCAGATGGTAGCCGCGCGCGGCTTTGCTCAGGCTGCCCTGACGCAAACCAGACAGGCCCACCAGCTTACGCGCCAGCTTCAGGACGTCATCCGCATCGCCTTCGAGCAGCTCAAGTTCCAGTTCGCAAATCGGTTCCTGGAACTCACCGGCTTTCACTTCACCTAAATCAAGGGCGATTTCGATACGGCTTTTGCCTTCATTTACCAGCCACTTTTCGCGTACGAAATCGGTGCTAAACAGCGGTGCTGCCTGCGCAGCCAGGTTTTCCGGTAGCTCGCCGTTCGGCCAGACTTCTACCGGGAAGCGATCCAGTTCAAGCTCTGGCTTTGCAATGTCGATATTGTATTCAGGACGCTGATGCAGGCCGCCGACCACGCGTCCGGCGATTTTCATCGTCATCTCGTATTGGCCGTTCGCACCGCGAATACGTAACCCCATATCATGGCTGCGCAGCCAGTTGTCCGGCGTTTCGTAATAGATGTTGAGCAGCTGTACCGGATCGTGGTGTTCACCGGAGAGCTGATGAAGGTGGGTTCGCAGCGCATCAACGCTGTCATTTTCGACGATAAATTTTAATTCTATTTCTTGAGCCATAGATTTCTACTTTGGGTTGCGTCACAGCCGCATCAATGAGGGCGAACTTCCTCGCCATATATGTGTCAGTACATAGTATTTTGCGCCAAATTGCCACGCAATGAACAATTTGACGGGCGTAAAAGTTTGCAGGGGCGACACAGATGATTCCGATTGCTGATGAATGCTTTGCGTGGAGACACTGTTGCCTCTACTATCGTTCCACTTTTTACGAAAATAACGACTGATGATGCTTAAATTTCGCCTGATTGGACTCGCTTTACTGACATTGAGCACCGCGACTGCGGTCCACGCTGAAGAGAAACGTTACGTTTCTGACGAACTGAATACCTGGGTCCGTAGCGGTCCAGGAGACAATTATCGCCTCGTGGGTACGGTAAATGCCGGCGAGGAAGTGGTTTTGTTACAGACGAATCAGGACACCAGCTATGGTCAGGTCCGCGACAGCACCGGCCGCACCTCCTGGATCCCATTGAAAGAACTCAGCAACGTGCCAAGCCTGCGCACCCGCGTGCCGGACCTGGAAAATCAGGTGAAAACCCTGACCGATAAGCTGAACAATATTGACACCACCTGGAACCAGCGCACCGCTGAAATGCAGCAGAAAGTGGCGCAGAGCGACGGGGTGATCAACGGCCTGAAAGAAGAGAACCAGAAGCTCAAAAATGAGCTGATTGTGGCGCAGAAAAAAGTCAGCGCCGCCAATCTGCAGCTCGACGACAAACAGCGCACCATCATTATGCAGTGGTTTATGTATGGCGGCGGCGTGCTGGGCGTAGGTCTGGTGCTGGGTCTGGTTCTGCCACATCTGATCCCAAGCCGTAAACGCAAAGACCGCTGGATGAACTAATTCGTCTTCTCTGCCAGACTTACGTATCATCTTGCGAAAAATGAATACGGGAGTTTGAGGCGTGAAGATTTATCTGGTCGGTGGTGCGGTACGTGATGCGTTGTTGGGTCTGCCGGTCAAAGATAAAGACTGGGTTGTGGTTGGTGCCACACCAGAAGAGATGCTTAACGCGGGCTATCAGCAGGTAGGCCGCGATTTCCCCGTGTTTCTTCACCCAAAAACCCGCGAAGAGTACGCCCTGGCGCGAACGGAACGTAAAGCCGGTTTGGGTTATACCGGTTTTACATGCTACGCCGCGCCGGACGTCACGCTTGAGCAAGATTTGCTGCGCCGCGATCTCACCATCAATGCGCTGGCGCAAGACGATGAAGGCCATATCATCGATGCGTACGGCGGTAAGCGCGATCTGCAAAACCGCCTTCTGCGTCACGTCTCCCCAGCTTTTTCTGAAGATCCGCTACGCGTTCTGCGCGTCGCGCGATTTGCTGCGCGTTATGCCCATCTGAGTTTTCGCATTGCTGATGAAACTCTGGCGCTGATGACCGCAATGACCGCGGCAGGCGAGCTGGAACACCTCACGCCAGAACGCGTGTGGAAAGAGACGGAAAATGCCCTGACGACGCGCAATCCGCAGGTGTTTTTCCAGGTGCTTCGCGACTGTGGCGCGTTGAAAGTGCTGTTCCCGGAAATCGACGCACTGTTTGGCGTGCCTGCGCCCGCGAAGTGGCATCCGGAAATTGACACCGGCATTCACACGCTAATGACGCTCAGCATGGCCGCAATGCTCAGCCCGGAAGTGGACGTGCGCTTTGCCACACTGTGTCACGATTTGGGCAAAGGCTTAACGCCCAAAGAGTTTTGGCCGCGCCACCACGGACACGGCCCGGCGGGCGTAAAACTGGTTGAAGGGATTTGCCAGCGCCTGCGCGTGCCAAACGACATTCGAGACCTGGCTAAGCTGGTCGCTGAATTCCACGATTTAATTCATACCTTCCCGATTCTCAAACCCGCCACTATCGTGAAGTTGTTCGATAACATTGACGCCTGGCGCAAACCGCAGCGCGTGGAGCAAATTGCGCTGACCAGCGAAGCAGACGTGCGCGGACGCACCGGGTTTGAAGCCTGCGATTATTCACAAGGACGTTTACTGCGTGAAGCGTGGGAAATCGCCAAAGCTGTGCCGACGAAAGACGTGGTTGAAGCCGGATTTAAAGGGCCAGAGATTCGGGAAGAGTTAACGAAAAGACGCGTTCAGGCCGTTGCAGACTGGAAGGAAAAGCGTTGCCCTCAGCCGAAAGACTGAGGGCCGTGGATCAGAAGAAGACCACGTACACAGCTGCCGCGACGATAAAGCGGTAGATCGCGAATGGAATGAACGAGATACGTTTGATGAGCTGCAGGAAGGTTTTAATTGCCACCAGCGCCACGAGGAACGCGGTCACAAAGCCCACGGCAAACATGGGGAAATCCGCCGCCGTCAGGAAGTGATAGCTCTTATAGAGATCCAGTGCGGTGGCACCCATCATCATTGGCACCGCCAGCAGGAATGAGAATTCCGAGGCCGCATAGCGGCTCACGCCCATCAGCATCCCGCCGGAAATGGTTGCGCCCGAACGCGAAAAGCCCGGCCACAGCGCCAGACACTGGAAGCAGCCAATCATAAACGCCTGACGATAGGTCATGTCATCCAGACCTGGCGCTTTCGGCTCTTTGGGTTTCAGCAGTTCTGCGGCTATCAGCAGTACACCGCCCACCACCAGCGCGTACATCACGTTGATAGGGTTAAACAGCGATTTGATAGCGTCATGGAAAATCAGCCCCAGCACGACGGCTGGCACCATACCCAGCAGGATATGAATGAGCGTCAGACGGCCTTTCCCTTCGCCTTCATGCTGCGGCGGACGACCAAAATGAATGCCGATGAGGCCAAACAGGCGTCGCCAGAACATCACCACCACGGCCAGGATAGAACCTAACTGAATGACCACTTCGAATGTCTTCGCTGTCTCTCCCTCAAAGCCCAGCAAATGACCGACAATGATCATGTGCCCGGTACTGGAAACCGGCAAAAACTCCGTCAATCCTTCGACCACACCCAATATTGCCGCCACCAGCAGCGAGTGCATATCGCTCATCTCATCAACCCTTATTAAAAAGTAAAAAACGGCTCACCACAGGGGTAGCCGCGAAAGATACAGCTGTAAGACCGGTATAACCGAAAATGGTTTAACAATGATGACGTTAATTGTTGCCTTTAAGATTTTGGCTACGCTCGATGATCACGCCGACGTTTGTCGCGCGTGCCACTGCGCCAGGCTTGCTGAGTTTGATGCGCACCCAGGGTGAATTGAACCGGCTTAACAGCAGATCCGCCACCTCTTCGGCCACGCGCTCTACCAGCGCGAAACGCTGCCCTTCGACATGATTCACGACCGTTTCGCTGATATCCGCATAGCTCAGGCAATCTTTTACATCGTCACTTTTGGCGGAGAGGCGGTTATCCCAGCCCATTTCGATATCGAACACCAGCTTCTGTTCGATGGTCTGTTCCCAGTCGTAAACACCAATTGTGGTGATTACCGAAAGTTGCTCTATAAATACAATATCCATCACGACCTGCCTGGTTTTTGGCTAAACCGGATACCACTCCCGGCGAATTATGCGTATTATCCACAGATGCAGAGAATACAGATACATTTTCAAAACGGAACAGCGTTATGAGTGCAATCGCGCCTGGAATGATCTTCCTCGCTTACCTTTGCGGCTCCATCTCCAGCGCCATTCTGGTCTGCCGCATCGCCGGATTACCTGACCCGCGCGTCAGTGGTTCCGGGAATCCGGGGGCGACCAATGTACTTCGAATTGGCGGCAAGAGAGCAGCCGTAGCGGTTTTGGTTTTTGATGTTCTGAAAGGGATGCTTCCCGTCTGGGGCGCATACATGCTGGGCGTCACGCCGTTCTGGCTGGGGCTTATTGCTATTGCCGCCTGCGTGGGCCATATCTGGCCTGTTTTCTTCCATTTTAAAGGTGGCAAAGGCGTTGCAACGGCCTTTGGTGCTATCGCGCCCATTGGCTGGGATTTAACCGGCGTGATGGCGGGAACCTGGCTTTTAAGCGTCCTACTGAGCGGTTATTCCTCGCTCGGCGCGATTGTCAGCGCGCTGATCGCTCCGTTCTACGTCTGGTGGTTTAAACCTCAGTTTACTTTCCCCGTTTCGATGCTCTCCTGCCTTATCCTGCTGCGCCATCACGACAATATCCAGCGTCTATGGCGTCGCCAGGAAACCAAAATCTGGACTAAGTTAAAAAAGAAAAAAGCGCCGAAATAAAAATTCTCTACGCCCGGTACGTATAACGATATCGGGCGTTTCCTTCCTCGTATCATCATCTTTTCCTATGACAAAAAACGCCAACGGCTGATCCATACTCGAACGATTCGGGAATGCGTTCACAGGGGCTAAATCTTGCAGGGCACACCAGCAAAAAAGCACACCCACGGCTGGCAGGCTTCGCTCGCGTTGCAGTTTTGTCACACCCCTGAAAAAACGGTTCTGCACTCGGCGCGACACGTCGGCCCCCTCACCGTTCAACGCCCGTTTTATCCCGAAGAAGAGACCTGCCACCTTTACCTTTTGCATCCTCCGGGCGGCATTGTGGGTGGCGATGAACTCAACATTTCCGTTCAGCTTGATCCAAACTGCCATACGCTTATCACCATGCCCGGTGCCAGCAAGTTCTACCGCAGCAGCGGTCCGCTGGCGCGGCTGAATCAGCACTTCCTTCTGGAAGAGAACGCCACGCTGGAATGGCTGCCGCAGGACACGATTTTTTTCCCCGGCGCCAACGCCGCGCTGCAATCCGTTTTTCACCTGCATCATTCCAGCCGGCTACTGGCCTGGGAGCTGTTCTGCCTGGGCCGTCCGGTGATCAACGAAACCTTTAGTCACGGCACCATTGAAAGCCGACTGGAGGTGTGGCTGGACGATGAACCGCTGTTAATTGAGCGCCAGCATCTTGCCGACGGCGATCTCACAACCGTCGCCAATCATCCGTGGATCGGCACGCTGCTCTGCTATCCGGCCAGTGACGCACTGCTGGAAGGCGTGCGGGAAAAACTCGTCACGCTGAATAATTTTGCGGGCGCGACGCTCACCGATGGCCTGCTGTCGATACGCTTTCTTTCGCACGACAACCTGATTTGCCAGCGGGCAATGCGCGAAATCTGGCAGTGTCTTCGCCCGCACGTCATCGCCAAAACGCCCCACCCGCCTCGAATCTGGCAGACCTGAGAGACCTTTATGGAACTGACCCCAAGAGAGAAAGACAAGCTGTTGCTGTTTACCGCCGCGCTGGTCGCGGAACGTCGCCTGGCTCGTGGCGTCACGCTTAACTACCCGGAATCTGTCGCGCTGATCAGCGCCTTCATTATGGAAGGTGCCCGTGACGGACAAACCGTGGCGGAACTCATGGAAGCCGGTCGTCATGTGCTGACGCGCGCGCAGGTGATGGAAGGCGTGCCGGAAATGATCCCGGATATTCAGGTGGAAGCCACGTTTCCGGACGGATCGAAGCTCGTCACCGTTCACAATCCGATCGTATAGGGGGAAGCATGATCCCAGGCGAATATCAGATTAAATCCGGACAGATCGCCATCAATGCGGGGCGTGAAACCAAAAGCACGATCGTCGAAAACCATGGCGATCGGCCGATCCAGGTGGGATCTCATTACCATTTTTACGAGGTGAATTCCGCGTTGAAGTTTGATCGCGAAGCCACCAAAGGCTATCGCCTTAATATTCCTGCTGGCACCGCCGTGCGTTTTGAGCCAGGGCAAAAGCGCGAAGTGACGCTGGTGTTGGTGGCTGGCGCACAGCGCATTTTCGGTTTTCGCGGCGATGTGATGGGCGATCTGGAGATAAAAAATGGCTGAGATTTCACGCCAGGCGTATGCCGATATGTTCGGTCCAACGACGGGCGACAAAGTGCGACTGGCCGATACAGACCTGTGGATTGAGGTCGAAAACGATCTCACAATCTATGGTGAAGAGGTGAAGTTCGGCGGCGGAAAAGTGATTCGCGACGGCATGGGCCAGGGGCAAATGACGGCGCAGGACTGCGTGGATCTGGTACTGACAAACGCGCTGATCGTCGATCACTGGGGGATCGTGAAGGCGGATATTGGCGTCAAAGACGGCAGGATCTTCGCCGTGGGTAAAGCCGGTAATCCGGATATTCAGCCCGGCGTGACGATCCCGATTGGTGCTGCAACCGAAGTGATCGCCGCCGAAGGCAAGATCGTCACCGCAGGCGGGATCGACACACACATCCACTGGATCTGCCCGCAGCAGGCGGAAGAAGCGCTGGTTTCCGGCGTGACCACCATGATTGGCGGCGGAACCGGCCCGGCGGCGGGCACGAATGCCACCACCTGCACGCCAGGGCCGTGGTATATCGCGCGTATGCTCCAGGCCGCGGATACATTACCCGTGAATATTGGTCTGCTCGGCAAAGGCAACGGCTCGAATCCTGACGCGCTGCGCGAACAAATCGCGGCGGGGGCAATTGGTCTAAAAATTCACGAAGACTGGGGTTCTACGCCTGCGACGATCAACTGCTCTTTGAGCGTCGCCGAGGAGATGGATATTCAGGTGGCGCTGCACAGCGACACGCTGAACGAGGCGGGTTTTGTCGAGGACACGCTGGCCGCGATTGACGGTCGCACTATTCACACGTTTCATACCGAAGGCGCGGGCGGCGGCCATGCGCCTGATATTATCACTGCCTGCGCGTACCCGAATATTCTCCCCTCGTCCACCAACCCCACGCTGCCGTACACAGTGAACACCATCGACGAGCATTTGGACATGCTGATGGTTTGCCATCATCTCGATCCCGATATCGCCGAGGACGTGGCATTCGCTGAATCGCGCATTCGTCGCGAAACCATCGCCGCAGAAGATGTCCTGCATGATATCGGCGCGTTTTCGCTGACGTCGTCGGATTCGCAAGCCATGGGGCGCGTCGGCGAAGTGATTATCCGCACCTGGCAGGTCGCGCATCGGATGAAGGTGCAGCGCGGCGCGCTGGCGGAAGAATCCGGCGATAACGACAACTTTCGCGTGAAGCGTTACGTCGCCAAATACACGATCAACCCGGCGCTGACTCACGGCATCGCCCATGAAGTCGGCTCCGTTGAGGCGGGAAAACTGGCGGATCTGGTGGTCTGGTCCCCCGCGTTCTTTGGCGTGAAACCCGCCACGATCGTGAAAGGCGGGATGATTGCCTGCGCGCCGATGGGCGATATCAACGCGTCCATTCCTACGCCGCAGCCCGTACATTATCGCCCGATGTTTGGCTCACTGGGCGCGGCGCGTCATGCCACGCGCCTGACGTTTATCTCACAAGCCGCGGAGGCCAACCACATCCCGCAACAGCTCAATCTGCAAAGCGCGATTGCGGTCGTGAAAGGCTGCCGGACGGTGAAAAAAGCCGACATGATCCACAACGGCCTGCAACCGAATATTACCGTCGACGCGCAAACCTACGAGGTGCGAATCGACGGCGAACTCATTACCAGCGAACCGGCAGACGTATTGCCGATGGCGCAACGTTATTTTCTGTTCTGAGGAGCGACGATGATCACCTTAACCCAACGCCTTGACCATGCGCACCCCGTGACCGCCAGCGTCACGCTGCCAATTGATATCCGGGTGAAAAGCCGCGCCAAAGTGGAATTGAACGATGGCCGCGAAGCGGGGCTGATGCTGCCGCGCGGCCTACTGTTACGCGGTGGCGATTTGCTCTCCACGGACGACGGCAGCGAGATTATCGAAGTGATCGCTGCGCCAGAATCGGTGTCCGTCGTGCGCTGCGCCGATCCTTATCTGCTCGCCCGCGCCTGTTATCACCTCGGCAACCGTCACGTACCGCTGCAAATCATGCCAGGCGAACTGCGCTATCACCACGATCACGTCCTTGACGACATGCTGCGTCAGTTTGATCTTGACGTGACTTTTGCGCATCTACCGTTTGAACCGGAAGCTGGGGCGTATACCAGCGACGCCCACAGCCATTCTCACGCGCATTCGCATTAGGAACACAATGGAACACAACCGCCAGCAGTTGCGCCTGATGCAACTTTCCAGCAGCAGTTTGCCGGTGGGCTCTTTCACCTGGTCGCAAGGGCTGGAATGGGCGGTTGAAGCGGGCTGGATAACGACCGACGCCGAATTTAAGCGCTGGCAGATCCAGCAGATGGAGCAGAGTTTTTTCTGCGTCGATTTGCCGCTATTCATCCGCCTGTATCGCGCCTGCGAGCAGAACGACGCGGTGAGCGCCAGACGCTGGACCGCGTATCTGCTGGCCTGTCGCGAAACGCGCGAGCTGCGTGAAGAAGAACGCAATCGCGGTGCCGCGTTTACCCGACTGATTAAAAGCTGGGAACCAGACTGCCCGCAAGAATGGCTGCCGCTGTTTTCGCAAAGTCAGCTGTGCGGTATGGCGTGGCTGGGCGTGCGCTGGGAAATAAGCGCTCACGAGCTGGCGCTGAGCCTGGGCTATAGCTGGATCGAAAGTGCAGTGATGGCGGGCGTCAAACTGGTGCCCTTCGGGCAACAGGCCGCCCAGCGATTGATTATCGAACTGAGCGACCATTTTGCCGCAGGGCTTGAACACGCGTGGCGACGCGGCGATGACGAACTGGGCGCGGCAACACCGCTTTCGGCCATTGCCTCGGCGCGTCACGAAACACAATATTCACGGTTATTCCGATCATGAGGTTTCACAATGGCTGATTACAAACATCCCCTGCGCGTTGGCGTGGGTGGCCCGGTGGGTTCGGGCAAAACCGCACTGCTGGAAGCGCTGTGCAAAGCAATGCGCGACCAATATCAGTTGGCGGTGGTGACCAACGATATTTACACCAAAGAGGATCAGCGCATCCTGACCGAAGCAGGCGCGCTGGAGCCGGATCGGATCGTCGGCGTGGAAACGGGTGGCTGCCCGCATACGGCCATTCGCGAAGATGCGTCGATGAACCTCGCGGCCGTCGAAGCGCTCAGCGAAAAATTCGGCAATCTGGATCTGATTTTTGTCGAGAGCGGCGGCGATAATTTAAGCGCGACGTTCAGCCCGGAGCTGGCAGATCTGACGATTTACGTCATCGACGTGGCGGAAGGCGAGAAGATCCCGCGTAAAGGCGGGCCGGGGATCACGAAATCCGATTTCCTGGTGATCAATAAAACCGATCTGGCCCCTTACGTCGGCGCATCGCTGGAGGTAATGGAGCGCGATACGAACCGTATGCGCGGCGAACGCCCGTGGACGTTTACCAATCTGAAAGTGGGGGACGGTCTAAGTAAGATTATTGGATTTTTAGAAGACAAAGGGATGTTGAAGGTGTAGTGAGTTGCCCGGTCAGCAGGGTGCCGCCGGGCAAAGCCGTTACGCTGCTGGCAGTTCCGCCAGCGGCCAGCGCGGACGCACGGACACGCTCAAATCAGCCGTCGCCCCGCCTTTCACGCGCACCATGCCCGCATAGGCGATCATTGCACCGTTATCGGTACAAAACTCCGGACGCGCGTAAAACACTTCTCCACGACGTTTTTGCATCATCTCTGCCAGCCGGGTCCGCAACGTGCGGTTAGCGCTCACGCCTCCCGCCATTACCAGACGCTTAAAGCCGGTCTGATCCAGCGCGCGTTTGCACTTGATCATTAACGTATCCACGACAGCATCTTCAAAAGCGCGAGCGATATCAGCGCGGGTCTGATCGTCGTTTTCGTTATTACGGATCGTGTTCGCGGCGAACGTTTTCAAGCCGGAGAAACTGAAATCCAGCCCTGGACGGTCGGTCATTGGCCGTGGGAAGACAAAGCGTTTTTCAACACCCTGTGCCGCCAATTTAGAGAGCATCGGGCCGCCAGGATAATCCAGGCCGAGCAGTTTGGCGGTTTTGTCGAATGCTTCACCGGCGGCATCATCAATGGACTCGCCCAGCAGTTCATACTCGCCAATACCCGTCACGCTGATAAGCTGGGTATGACCGCCAGACACCAGCAGCGCCACAAACGGGAATTCAGGTGGATTCTCTTCGAGCATCGGCGCCAGAAGATGCCCTTCCATGTGGTGAACGGGAATCGCAGGCACATCCCACGCAAACGCCAGCGAGCGTCCAATCGTCGCACCCACTAAAAGTGCGCCCACCAGGCCAGGGCCTGCGGTGTAGGCAACCGCATCGATATCTTTCGCGGTTAAACCCGACTCTTTTAATGCCGCCTGAATCAGCGGAACCGTTTTACGCACATGGTCACGAGAGGCCAGTTCAGGCACCACGCCACCGTAATCAGCGTGTAATTTCACCTGACTATACAGTTGGTTGGCTAATAGACCTTTTTCGTCGTCGTAAATGGCGATGCCGGTTTCATCGCAGGATGTTTCAATACCCAGTACACGCATGGCTAATTTTACCTCTTTTCAATACCGCGCAGTTTAGGTCGATTGCGAGGTGATGTATACCCTCAGGATTGCAGCGCCGACAGCGCGGATCCGCGGTAGTGCAGGAACAACGAGGTGAATGGGGTGAGAAAGGCAAGCCATCGAGCCTGTCGTTTGACAGGCAAAAGGGGTAAAACTTTGTTCGCCCCAAGAAGATCGGTCGTGTATACTCCCTTTCCTTATAAAAGTCCCTTTCAAAATCGCGCCGGTGCTTTACAAAGCAGCAGCAATTGCAGTAAAATTCCGCACCATTTTGAAATAAGCTGGCGTTGATGCCAGCGGCAAACCGAATTTATTAAAGGTGAGAGTTACATGCCGGTAATTAAAGTACGTGAAAACGAGCCGTTCGACGTAGCACTGCGTCGCTTCAAGCGTTCATGCGAGAAAGCAGGTGTTCTGGCGGAAGTTCGTCGTCGTGAGTTCTATGAAAAACCGACTACCGAACGTAAACGCGCTAAAGCTTCTGCTGTGAAACGTCACGCGAAGAAACTGGCTCGCGAAAACGCACGCCGTACTCGTCTGTACTAATCTGTTGGGGGCTTCCACCCTCAATTGTCAGACCGAGTTGTAGTCGTAAGGCCGTGCTTCCGAAAGGAATGCGCGGCTTATTTTCGTTTATGCATCAGCACTTACACGAAATTATTGACGCTGGTTCACCGCGCGCTGTTTGCGCAGAGACCGCCTGATAAAACGTGTAATTAACGGGGCCTATGGCTGGACGAATTCCACGCGTATTTATCAATGACCTGTTGGCCAGAACCGACATCGTCGATCTCATCGACGCGCGGGTAAAGCTAAAAAAACAGGGCAAGAACTACCACGCGTGCTGTCCGTTCCATAACGAAAAAACCCCCTCTTTCACCGTGAACGGTGAAAAACAGTTTTACCACTGCTTCGGCTGTGGCGCACACGGTAACGCTGTCGATTTTTTGATGAACTACGACAAACTTGAGTTCGTAGAAACCGTCGAAGAACTGGCCGCGATGCATAACCTTGAAGTGCCTTATGAAGCGGGCAGCGGTCCAACACAGATAGAGCGCCATCAACGGCAAACGCTGTATCAGTTGATGGAAGGCCTGAATTCTTTTTACCAACAGTCTTTGAAGCAATCTGCCGCTGAGCCTGCGCGTCAATATTTGAACCAGCGCGGATTAAGCGACGACGTTATTGCGCGTTTCGCTATTGGTTACGCCCCTCCCGGCTGGGACAACGTGTTAAAGCGTTTTGGCGGCAATAGCGAAGATCGTAAATCGTTGATCGATGCGGGCATGCTGGTCACTAATGACCAGGGACGAAGCTACGACCGCTTCCGCGAGCGGGTGATGTTCCCCATTCGCGATAAGCGAGGCCGGGTGATTGGTTTTGGTGGACGCGTGCTGGGCGATGCCCTGCCGAAGTACCTCAACTCCCCGGAAACCGATATTTTCCACAAAGGTCGCCAGCTTTATGGCCTTTATGAAGCCCAACAGGATAATGCTGAACCCCGGCGTTTACTGGTGGTCGAAGGCTATATGGACGTGGTTGCACTGGCACAGTTCGATATCAACTACGCGGTTGCGTCGTTGGGAACGTCCACCACTGCCGACCACATTCAGCTGCTGTTCAGGGCAACGAATAACGTTATCTGTTGTTACGACGGAGACCGTGCCGGACGCGAGGCCGCCTGGCGCGCGCTGGAGACAGCACTGCCTTACATGACCGATGGGCGTCAGTTACGCTTTATGTTCCTGCCCGACGGTGAAGATCCCGATACGCTGGTGCGTAAAGAAGGCAAAGAGGCGTTCGAAGCGCGGATGGAAGTGGCTCAGCCGCTCTCCACGTTTTTGTTTAACAGCCTGATGCCGCAGGTGGATTTGAGTACTCCGGATGGCCGTGCGCAGCTCAGTACGCTGGCGCTGCCGTTGATTACTCAGGTTCCAGGCGAAACGCTACGTATCTATTTGCGACAGGAACTTGGCAACAAGCTTGGCATTCTGGATGACAGCCAGCTTGAACGTTTAATGCCGAAACTGTCTGAAAACGGCGCGGTTCGCCCCGCTCCACAGCTAAAACGCACAACCATGCGTATACTGATAGGGTTACTGGTTCAAAACCCGGAGCTGGCACCGCAGGTGCCGTCGCTGGTCGGATTGAATCACGAGAAGTTGCCTGGACTAGGCTTGTTCTCAGAACTGGTTAACACGTGTTTGTCACAGCCAGGTCTAACGACGGGACAACTTTTAGAGCATTATCGCGGCACAAAAGAGTCCGCTACCCTTGAAAAACTGTCGATGTGGGACGATATAGCAGATAAGGATATTGCAGAAAAAACGTTCACCGACTCGCTGAACCATATGTTTGATTCGATGCTTGAGCTGCGCCAGGAAGAGTTAATCGCTCGCGAGCGCACACACGGTTTAAGCAGCGAAGAACGCCGGGAACTCTGGATGTTAAACCAGGAACTGGCCAGGAAATAAAAAGACAAAATCATTCACGTTGTATCAAGGCAGCAAGAGAAAGAATGCAGGGAGTGTACACAAGTACATGACAAGGATTCGAGAACGCAGCTAACGCAGAGACAACGTGAAGGATGAAGTATTTAACGGCTTAAGTGCCGAATATCGATCGGGAAGCCCCCGGCAGCCGCACTGAGAGGCAGCGGCACAAATATAAGTACGCCCTCGCTTTAAATGTTGGTAGCTGCACCGCCGACACCAATCAAACGAAATAAGTGTGGATACCGTCTTATGGAGCAAAACCCGCAGTCACAGCTGAAACTTCTTGTCCAACGCGGTAAGGAGCAAGGCTATCTGACCTATGCCGAGGTCAATGACCATCTGCCGGAAGATATCGTCGATTCAGATCAAATCGAAGACATCATCCAAATGATCAATGACATGGGTATTCAGGTGATGGAAGAAGCACCTGATGCCGATGATCTGTTGCTGGCTGAAAACTCCAACAACACCGATGAAGATGCTGAAGAAGCCGCTGCACAGGTTCTGTCCAGCGTTGAATCTGAAATCGGTCGTACCACTGACCCGGTGCGCATGTACATGCGCGAAATGGGTACCGTTGAACTGCTGACCCGCGAAGGCGAAATCGACATCGCGAAACGTATCGAAGACGGGATCAACCAGGTTCAGTGTTCTGTTGCCGAGTACCCGGAAGCGATCACCTATCTGCTGGAACAGTACGATCGCGTAGAAGCCGAAGAGGCGCGTCTTTCCGACATCATTACCGGTTTCGTCGACCCTAACGCTGAAGAAGAAGTCGCTCCGACTGCTACTCACGTTGGTTCTGAGCTCACGAAAGAAGAGCGTGAAGAGAACGAGGAAGAAGACGAAGAAGACGAAGAAGAAGAAGACGACAACAGCATCGATCCTGAGCTGGCTCGCGAGAAGTTTGGCGAACTGCGTACGCAGTACGAACTGGCCCGCGACACCATCAAAGCGAAAGGCCGTAGTCACGCCGCTGCGAAGGAAGAGATTCAGAAGCTGTCTGACGTGTTCAAGCAGTTCCGCCTGGTACCAAAGCAGTTTGATTACCTGGTCAACAGTATGCGCGTCATGATGGATCGCGTGCGTACTCAGGAACGCATCATCATGAAACTGTGCGTTGAACAGTGCAAAATGCCGAAGAAAAACTTCATCACACTGTTCACCGGCAACGAAACCAGCGAAACCTGGTTCAACGCTGCTATCGCCATGAACAAACCGTGGTCTGAAAAGCTGCACGACGTCTCTGATGACGTTCAGCGCGGCTTGCAGAAACTGCGTCAGATTGAAGAAGAGACCGGCCTGACCATCGAGCAGGTGAAAGACATCAACCGTCGTATGTCTATCGGCGAAGCGAAAGCCCGTCGTGCGAAGAAAGAGATGGTTGAGGCGAACTTGCGTCTGGTTATTTCTATCGCGAAGAAATACACCAACCGCGGTCTGCAGTTCCTGGATCTGATTCAGGAAGGCAACATCGGTCTGATGAAAGCGGTAGATAAGTTTGAATACCGTCGTGGTTATAAATTCTCCACTTACGCAACCTGGTGGATTCGTCAGGCGATCACCCGCTCTATCGCGGATCAGGCGCGCACCATCCGTATTCCGGTGCATATGATTGAGACGATTAACAAGCTCAACCGTATTTCTCGCCAGATGCTGCAAGAGATGGGCCGCGAGCCAACGCCGGAAGAACTGGCTGAACGCATGTTAATGCCGGAAGACAAGATCCGTAAGGTGCTAAAAATCGCGAAAGAGCCAATCTCCATGGAAACGCCAATCGGCGACGATGAAGATTCGCATCTGGGTGATTTCATCGAGGATACTACCCTCGAACTGCCGCTGGACTCTGCGACGACCGAGAGCCTGCGTGCTGCCACTCATGACGTTCTGGCTGGCCTGACCGCCCGTGAAGCGAAAGTCCTGCGTATGCGTTTCGGTATCGACATGAATACCGACCACACGCTGGAAGAAGTGGGTAAACAGTTCGACGTAACCCGCGAACGTATTCGTCAGATCGAAGCGAAGGCACTGCGCAAACTGCGCCACCCTAGCCGCTCTGAAGTGCTGCGTAGCTTCCTGGACGATTAATCGGTCCTGGAACTAAAAAGCTCCCTACGGGGAGCTTTTTTTATGCCGTTAAGAAGCCAAATTCCTGGCGGATTTCCCTTCATGTAAAAAAGTGAAGATGAGTGAACGGCCAGAACGTTATTATCTCCCCCGCACCACCAGCGCTTCGTCCAATTCCCGATAGGCTTCCACCAGTTTATCCAGCGTCGCTCTGTTGAGCCCACTCGGATTGGGCAGAACCCACACCTGGGTCATGCCGATAGTTATATTTTGCTTGCCCCACTGCGCCCCGCGCTGGCTAAACGCCTGCTCATACGCCTGCTTACCGAGGATCGCCAGCGCTGCAGGCTGATAGTCTTCAATCTTTTTGACCAACTCCCTGCCGCCACTGCGCAATTCATGCAAATTCACCTCATTCGCCTGCACCGTGGGCCGTTCGACCAGCATGGTAATGCCGCAGCGGGTATCCAGCAGATGCTGCTCCTCTTCTGGCTTGAGAAGTTTGTCGGTAAAGCCGGCCTGATGAATCACCTTCCAGAAGCGATTCCCTGGATGGGCAAAGTGAAAACCCGTGTGCGCCGATGACTTCCCCGGGTTGATCCCGCAGAACACCACCCGCAGCCCGGGCGCAAGAATATCGTTGATCATCCCATTCTCCGATCAATACATCAGGTAGTAAGTATAAAGGATTGATTATGCATTGTTTATAAAAACAGCAGGCAGGTGTGAATGGCTGGATTGCGCGGCGGAGTTACTTTATAATTCACCGCCACGGCCCCTTAGCTCAGTGGTTAGAGCAGGCGACTCATAATCGCTTGGTCGCTGGTTCAAGTCCAGCAGGGGCCACCA
>NZ_JAZQNX010000041.1:0-11434 GCF_045627565.1 Lelliottia sp.
ATGTTCATCGACTCATAGTTTTCGATGCGGTCTTTCTTGGGCTCCTCGATGATGGCGCGGCGGTGCGCGTCGTCCATGAAGTAAATCGACAGGTTATCGAGGCGCGTAATCATCAGCGCATCCGCCGGGAAGTACGGCACACGCACGGCGGGCAGGTTGCCGATACGCTTCTGGCTGATAATGATGTCAGCGGCCAGTGATTCGGTGTTTGGCTGCGTCTTGTTGACGATCGGGAAATATTTATCCGCGAGCAGCTTGCGACCGGTGATGACCACGAGCTCCGGGTCGTCCTGATAAATCTCGTCAATCAGGTTGGTGGTGGCGTCCATCACCAGCGCGTCGAGGTTGGCATAATCGCCGTTTTCACCCACGCGGATCACCGCCGAAACCACATCGCCGTTTGCATCGGTGATTTTCGACATCACGCGTGCCGGGGCTTCATTGCGGTACTTCTGCAGCCAGCCCACCGCCACATCCTGCAGCATCGGATGCGTTTTGCGGTTGGAGGTTTCCGCGCGCTCGATGCCGTTGAAACCGGCCATGATGAAATCGAGCGACTGACGCTTGATGATCGCGTCACGGATACGGGTCTGGAAGTCCTGGAATCGCGCCCACAGGTCGAGCTGTTTGTAACGGATATGGAAATCAAAGTTGATTTGCGCACATTCGTATTTGTTGGATTCCAGCGCGGTAAAATCGGCAGTCTTGCGCTCATCATCACCGGCGGTGTCGGCGGTGCTCGCAATGGTGCCGTTGACGCCTACCCCGACCTTTTCGCCTTTGAGCTCGTCGACCGGCACGATATTAATTTTGGTCAGAAACGCGGATGACACCTGCAGGGTGTTCATCAGGGTCTGGGTCACAGACGGCTCGACGGTGAATTTCTTCGCCACGTCGTCGGTTTCAACGCCGTTCAGCTCCGCAACGCGGGACAGGTAAGCATTGAATTTAAAGCGGGTCTCTTTACGCATGGGTATTCCTGTTTTTCTAATTTGTCAGATGTCTGGCCGGGCAATACACCCGGCGCGTTATCAGCAGTTGGTCAGCAGCTCGTCGCCCGTCCCGCCTTTCGATTTCTCGCGGCGCGGCTGGCTCAGGCTTTCGGTGTTATCAAGGGTGCTTTTCAGAGAGGAATACGCCTGCGCGCTTTCGTCTGCCTTGCGCGTCACGTCCTGCTTAAACTGCGCAAAGGTGGTCTCAAGCTCCGCGATGCGCTGGTCAGTCGCACTGAGACTGGCCTGCACCAGTTCAGAGACTTCCGTCACCGCCTCATGCACGTCAGCAAAACGCGCGTCATCGCTCACCTGCTTGCGGTTGAAAATGGCTTTAACTTTGTCAGTCAGGCTGTTGAGCACGGTGTCGGGAACGTCTTCGAATTCCAGCTCTGCCAGCGTGGCAACGGAAAACAGGTCGTCAGGATGGGCTTTTTTACCGGCGAGCGGGTTCTGCGTCGCCCGGCTGCAGAATTCAAGGTATTCGGTGCCGAGGCTTGCCGGGTCATCCGTCACCGCCAGACCCACGAGGTAACATTTGCCGCTGTTGGCAAAGTTCGGGCGAATTTCCATCGAGGTGTAAACCTTCTGACCGGCGCGCACCATGCTCACCAGCTCGTCGAGCGGCGCGATTTTGCCAAACAGCGCTTTTTTGCCGTTCAGTGCCGAGTCATCGCTGATGATTTCGGCTTTGACTTCGGTCACGTCGCCATAACGTTTGAGCACGCTGTCGGGAAGAATGCCGCGCAGGTGTTCGAGGTTGATGCGACAGCCATAGACACGCGGGTCAAACGTGTCGGCCATGTCCTGAATATCATCCCCGCTGATGACACGGCCATCGCAGGTGTCACCCTCGACGCCGATGCGAAACCATTTAGAAACTTTCTTTGCCATTGTTCAGGTGTCCTGATGTTGGGTTTTCGGTTCGGGGTTAGTTTCCCGACTCCGCCCCGCATCAGCCACCGCTTGCAGAAGTGCAACCCCTGACACAACAGGGGCTTAGCGAATCCCTGCGCTAATTTCCTTAGCCTTGCCCCGTATTCACCGACACGAGGCAACCATGACCATTTCAACTGACCTCTCCCTTTTGCACGACCCGCGACGACAGGCGCGCCTGTTGTTCTGGCAGGGTTTTTCCGTGCCACAAATTGCCGACACGCTGCAGATGAAGCGCCCGACGGTGCAGAGCTGGAAGCAGCGCGACGGATGGGAGGAAACCGCCCCGCTCAACCGTGTTGAGTCGACGCTTGAGGCTCGGCTGATTCAGCTGTATGCAAAGCCCGACCTGACGGCGCATGACTTTAAGGTCGCTGATTTCTTATCGCGGCAGATGGAACGGCTGGCACGCATCAACCGCTACGGCCAGACCGGTAATGAAGTGGATTTAAATCCCAATATCGCGAGTCGCAATAAAGGGGATCGCAAAAAGCCGAAACGTAATTATTTCAGCGACGAGGCTGTCGAAAAGCTCGAAGATATTTTCCTCGACCAGTCGTTTGAGTATCAGCTCAACTGGCATAAGGCAGGCATCGCGCACCGCATTCGCCACATCCTTAAATCGCGCCAGATAGGCGCAACGTTTTACTTTGCGCGCGAGGCACTTTTGCGCGCCCTGAAAACCGGGCAAAACCAGATATTTTTGTCAGCCAGTAAAACGCAGGCTTACGTGTTCCGAAAATACATCATCGCCTTTGCGCGTCTCGTCGACGTCGACCTGTCGGGCGACCCGATTGTCATCGGCAACAACGGTGCAGAGCTGATTTTCCTCGGGACCAACTCCAACACTGCTCAGAGCCACAACGGCGACCTGTACGTCGATGAAATTTTCTGGATACCGAATTTCCAGCGGCTGCGCAAAGTGGCGTCGGGCATGGCGTCGCAGTCGCACCTGCGCACCACCTATTTCTCAACCCCGTCCACACTGGCGCACGGTGCTTATCCGTTCTGGTCTGGTGAGCTGTTTAACCGGGGGCGCAGCAACCGCGACGAACGGGTCGACATCGATATCAGCCATAAGGCGCTCGCCGGTGGCGTGCTGTGCCCGGATGGTCAGTGGCGGCAGATTGTCACCATCGAGGATGCACTCGCCGGGGGCTGTACCCTGTTCAATCTGGATCAACTGAAACAGGAAAACAGTGCCGACGACTTCCGCAATCTGTTCATGTGTGAATTTGTCGACGACAAGGCGTCGGTATTCCCGTTTGAGGAGCTGCAGCGCTGCATGGTCGATGCAATGGAAGAATGGGAGGACTTCGAGCAATTTGCCGACCGTCCGTTTAACTGGCGTCCGGTCTGGATTGGCTACGACCCGTCGCACACCGGCGACAGTGCAGGCTGCGCGGTACTGGCTCCGCCACTGGTTGCCGGGGGTAAGTTCCGCATCCTTGAGCGTCATCAGTGGAAAGGGATGGACTTTGCGGCGCAGGCCGAGGCCATCCGGTCACTCACTGAAAAATACACCGTCGACTATATCGGCATCGATGCGACCGGCATCGGCCAGGGGGTTTACCAGCTCGTGCGCTCGTTTTTCCCGGCGGCGCGCGCCATCCGTTACACGCCTGAAATGAAAACCGCGATGGTGCTGAAAGCGAAAGACACCATCCGACGTGGATGTCTGGAATACGACGCCGGGGCAACCGACATCACGCAGTCGTTTATGGCCATTCGCAAAACCATGACCAGCAGCGGGCGCAGCTCGACCTATGAAGCAAGTCGCAGCGAGGAAGCCAGCCACGCCGATATCGCGTGGGCAACCATGCACGCCCTGCTAAACGAACCGCTTTCCGCCGGGAGCGGGATGCACTCAAACTCTATTCTGGAAATTTACTAAGATGGCAAAACCAAAATTTAAACCGACCACCACGACCGCCAGCACACCGCAAAAAATGGAGGCGTTCACTTTTGGCGAGCCCTCCGCCGTGATGGACAGGCGCGACATTCTCGATTATGTCGAGTGTATTCATAACGGGAAATGGTACGAGCCGCCGGTCACCTTCTCGGGGCTGGCGAAAAGCCTGCGCGCCGCCGTCCACCACAGCTCGCCGATTTACGTGAAGCGTAACATTCTGGCGAGCACCTACATCCCGCACCCGTTGCTGTCGCGTCAGGATTTCAGCCGCCTTGTGCTTGATTATCTGGTCTTTGCCAACGGCTACCTTGAGAAGCGCATGAGCGTCACCGGCCAGCTCATGAAGCTGGAAACCTCCCCGGCGAAATACACCCGCCGGGGCGTCGAGGATGACGTTTACTGGTACGTGTCGAGCTTCACCCACCCGCACGAATTTGCGCCCGGCTCGGTGTTCCACCTGCTTGAGCCCGATATTAATCAGGAGCTTTACGGTATGCCGGAATACCTGAGCGCACTTAATTCCGCCTGGCTGAATGAGTCCGCCACGCTGTTTCGTCGCAAGTATTACCAGAACGGCGCACACGCGGGTTACATCATGTACGTCACTGACGCGGCGCAAAGCAGCACCGACGTTGAGTCGCTGCGTGATGCGATGCGTAATTCAAAGGGACTCGGGAATTTTAAAAATCTGTTTTTCTATGCGCCCAACGGAAAACCGGACGGGATTAAGATCGTGCCACTGAGTGAAGTCGCCACCAAAGATGATTTTTTCAATATCAAAAAGGTGAGCGCCGCTGACCTGCTTGATGCGCACCGCGTGCCGTTCCAGTTGATGGGCGGCAAGCCCGAGAATATCGGCTCAATGGGTGATGTCGAGAAGGTGGCGAAGGTGTTTGTGCGTAACGAGCTGTCACCACTGCAGGAGCGTTTCAAAGAGGTTAACGACTGGCTCGGGATGGAGGTGATCCGCTTTAAAGATTACAGCCTTGAATCAGAATAAAACCCGCCCAAAATGCCGCCTCCGGGCGGCATCATCACAGACTGCCTCAGACGCGCCACACGCAACGCATTTATCAGACAACCCCGTCACGAGCCAGCGAAGCGGCAGCGCCGTCAGGATGCTCGCAGGCGGACACAATTAAATGCTGTCACCACCTCTGGCGCGCAATGCTTTCCCCGCCACGCCTGCCCGCTTGATGGGGCGGTTTTAATGCAGGTGCATGAGGACCATTAACATAGATACCGACTGGCCCATCATAGGAAACATGCCTGGAATAAGGAGATGCAGTATCAGGCAGTCATATGCACCACTTTCTCGGCGCTATACACTCATATTACATGTATAAAAACACATATAACTGAGTAGTGAAAAACAGCCGACATTATGCTAAAACCAAACTTTACACTCAGCAAACTCAAGTGGATGATTTTACTTATGGAAAAAGAGACTATAGGTGCGTTTCCTGCAAAACGTTTTTTTGTAGATATGCTCACCAGAGATATTGAGCTGCAGGATGCAATTCTCGACCTTTTAGATAATTGCTTAGATGGGGCGCTCCGTTCAGTATCAAAACAGACAGACAATCGCGATGAAGAAAATGTTTATGAAGGATTTCATGCAAAGATTAACTTTGATGATAATAGCTTCACAATAGAAGATAACTGTGGCGGCATTTCTGGTGACCTAGCTACTGAGTATGCATTTAGACTTGGTCGTCCTAATGATAGGAAAGGAGAAAAAATACCAACAATCGGAATTTACGGCATTGGTATGAAACGAGCAATGTTTAAGATGGGAACGGCATCAGAAGTTTTAAGCAAAACTAAAGATGAACAATTTAAAGTTGTAATTAGCCCTGAATGGATATCGGATGATAATGAATGGGAATTAGAGCTCGAAAGAACTGAGGTTAATTTAAAGAACCCAGGAGTTAAAATAACAGTCACACAACTCAGAGAAGATGTGAGTAATATTTTCACTCCAGAAAGAGGATTCGAGGAACGCCTTAATATTGCTATTGCAAATCACTATAGTTTAATAATTAATAAAGGCTTCAAAGTTTTCGTAAATAACGTAGAGGTTAAACCAAATCTTACCACCTTGATGATCGATGAAAATGCTTTTAGCGAAGAGAATAATGGGATAACACCGTATTTTTATCGTGGAGAAAGCAAAGGCGTATCAATAAAAATTGCTGTTGGATTCTACAGAGATTTAGTCTCAGAAGATGAAGAACGTTCAATTCTCTCAGGGAAAACGACAACTGAGAAAGCTGGTTGGACAGTAATATGTAACGATCGTGTCGTACTACATGCTGACAAAACACGATTAACTGGCTGGGGAGAGGCAAGTGTACCTCAGTACCATACTCAGTTTATAGGGATTGCAGGTGTGGTAATATTCACATCTGAAGATGCAGAAAAACTGCCTATTACGACGACAAAACGTGGTGTTGATGGCAACTCAGATGTTTACCTCGCTACAAAAGATTTCATGCGCGAAGGAATGAAACTCTTCACCGACTTTACAAACCGTTGGAAAGGAAACTCTGAGGCGAAGAAAAAAATGTTCTCCGATGCACCTCAATCACTGCCTTTAAATAATAAAAACGTCGATAGCGTTGTTCCTGATAATAAGTGGTCGAAGGTTACGAGATCGATTGGTGGCAATGCCTACAAGCCAAAACTACCTGTTCCTAAACAGTCCGACCCTCTCAAACAAATAAAATTCAATCGTAAAGCTAGCGAAATAAAAATGGTTTCACAATTTCTTTTTGATGATGATTCATTTGCACCAACAGATGTTGGAAATTACTGCTTCGAGCAATTTTTAGAGAGAGCAAAAAAATGAGCACAGGTGGAAGTATACCTTACCACCTAAGACAACATAAAGCGGTGGAAAGAAATTTATTCATTGAGCTTTTACGGAAATTAAATAATTATATTAACGTATCTGATTATGTTTATATTGGCTTTGGAGGACCATTTTTAGAGGACTTCAAGCAATTGCATACAACCTTAAAAATTAACAAAATGATTTCTCTTGAAATGGAAGAAAATGTCCATATTCGTCAGAAATTTAATATGCCAATATCTTGCGTAGATATCGGTGACGAGCCTGAAAATAGCGGCGAATTCATCACAAGATATGATTTTGAAGAACCTTCATTAATATGGCTTGATTATGCCATTCCAAAAGACTTGAACAAGCAATTAAATGAAATTGCTAGCTTGATAAGCAAACTAAAGCCTAAAGATATTTTTAAAATAACTCTAAATGCAACACCTGATAGTCTAGGACGAGATTACACCTCGCCGGATCCAAAACCATTTAGATTAAGAAAATTAATAGATCGTTTAACTGAAGATTATTGTCCCACTAGTCTTGAGGAGGATGACGTAACATTTAAGCGATTCCCATCAGTGCTTTTGAAGGCTTTGCAGCGTTCAATCAACGTTGGCCTTGCAGGAAGAAGTGATATTCAGGTGCAACCCTTAGCTACCTTTATATACAAAGATGGCCAACAAATGATCACTTTCACTGGGATTATATTACCCAATGACGATGATAGTAAGGGGATATTCTTTGAAAAATCACGAATTGAAGCGTGGCCATTTTTTAATGGTAACTGGGCTACTATTAGAAATATTAGTATCCCGACCATGTCTTTAAGAGAGCGAATGTTTATTGAAGAAAGATTACCTTTTGGGTCCGAGCCACAAATTAAAGAGCAGCTCGGGTTTTATCTTGGTGATGACGAAGAGGAAGCCAGCGAACATTTAAACAACTTCATTGAGTATTACAAAGTTGTTCCGTGGTATTCAAAAGTTCTTTTTTAACGCTCTTACATAATTCGTGCAACGGTAATAGCATAGCTTCAGCAACTAATGGGCTAACGCTATTACCGATTTGCCGAAAGCTATGCCATTTAGTAGGGTGAAATCTAAACCAATCCGGGAACCCTTGTAATCTAGCCGCTTCACGGGGAGTTATGACTCTTGATTGAGTTGGGTGAATCGGCCTGACCGCTTGGTAACTTCCTTTGTCACTACCAGTTCCTGCTCTTAGAGTAGGGCAAAATCCGTTGGGATCGAGGCGTTGAGACCTTGAGATCTTATCTGTTTCACCAAATGCAAGTTGACCATATCTCTGCAAGATTTCATCATTATGAACCGTACCTAAAAAACCAGAAACCAACCCTTGTTTCAACTTGTTGATAGATTCTGCATCCCCTACTTCAGTAGGAATGTTGCCCCAAAGACGCTCGTAAAAATAACCATTCCTTTCCATTTTTACTTTTCGCCAACCTTGTTTTTCTTCTTGCCACTCTTTTTTAATTACACGCGGAAGCCCGTAAAGTGCATCTTTAACAAGAGTTGGTTCTATTAAATTCCTTGGAAAGAAATCAGACTCTTTGAGTTGATGCGCAAGATCTTTCCTAAATCCAATAAAGAATATTCGCGTCCTTGTGGTAGGGGCTCCATAATTTGACGCATTAACTTTAATTGGATGCAATAAATAGTAATCATCACTAACTAATGAGAATGCTTCTTCTCTTACCGAGTTATATTTTTCACTCATAATTCCTGGAACATTTTCAGCCAGAAAACAAATAGGTGATAATTCGCTTACCAATCTAAAAAAATGAATATATAACTCATTTCTCGAATCATCGGCATTCCCCTTCCCTATCGTGCTAAAACCCTGACAAGGAGGACCTCCAATAACGCAATCAATTTCAGTTACACCACACTCTGAGAGAATATCTTTCGCTGTGAGCGTGCTCACATCACGATGTAGATGTGTTGTTCTTGGAAAATTTAACTCATGAGAAAAAATTGCATGTTTATCTAGCTCAACAGCACCAGCCAAGTTAAAGCCTACACGGGCTGCCCCCAAGCTTAAACCGCCAACCCCAGAGAACAAATCAACTACATTCATATCAGATAACCATGCTATAAATTCAACTAATGATCATCCATTCTACCATTACTTCTGTTCTTTACTAACGTTTTCATTGCTCTTAAAACCGGGTCACACGGTTCTGTAGCAAGAGTAACCGAATGATTAACCTACAAAAATTAACATGCCATAACGACTTAGCTCTAAGTAGACACGCTATATTGGCTACGGCGTGTCATGTTTTAATGCGCTTCTTAGCACCTTCATAACCTCGGGGTCATCCCATGCGGCAACCCTGCCATCAATGTGATTTATCCCCACTGCAGCAAGCTCAGACGGTGTAGGTGCCATAACTGGATCGCCACCGGTTGTGAGCTTTCCACAGTTATTGACAGGACTCCGAGGCGCGGCAATGCCGCTTTTTAAAGTCAAAGGCTCAACGGCCAAAAGCTTTGGAACGATGCGCCATTCGGCTGTGCGGGTAACGTGTACCAGCTCAGAGCCCAAGTGCGGCGCGTAGATGCCCACGACTCTCTCTATGTCCTCTTCGTAGGCGTTAACCTCGTCAGTCACGTTACGAGCCACACGGACGGTCTGACTATCGCGTGGAACATTCGCCCCACCCTGCGCCGCGATATACAGGTCAAATTCACCTTCATCAGCTGCAGCTCTGGCCGCTTCGACGCGCTCATCAAATTCATCAGCAATGCTTACACCGCGAGGCAGTTTGCGCAGCTCGCGATATGCGCCCATCGTTGGCAGGCCAATAGATTTGAATTGCGGGATACGCCACGTTGACGCCCATGCGGTTACAGCTGCGGCGGTATCAGTGAGAGGCTTGCCTGTGTCGTGATCGACCTGACCATCGAGCGCGTAACCATCGATGTTCTTCGCAATGTATTTTGCGATGTAACCGGCTGCACCACCTTGATTGAGGTGCTTCGCCTCAAAGCGCTGTGCTGCAGCGCCCTTTTCATCGCCGTCTTCTTTTAAGGCATACCGGCGCATGATTTCGGTGATGTGTTTGCGTTGCTCTGGTTTACAAAAAAGCATCATGTGCCAGTGCGGCGTTCCGTCATGATGCGGCTCAACAACACGCATCCCGTAGACCTGCAGATCGTTATCTTTAAAAGCTGTACGCATCAGGCTCCAGATACGGCACAAATACCGCTGTCCATCCTTCGGCGTAAAAGCAGTTTCATTCCAACTGTGATTAAGTTGCACTGTCTTTTTATCGCCCTTTCCTACCTGACGCGTCGGGTGATACTTCGATGGCGTGGTGATAGTGATAAACATCCCGACGTCACCCTGACCGGCCGCATAGCGTTCAATGCCTGCAATAGTGTTCATCAGTTCCATACGACGGATTTCAGGGTTTGAAATACTTCCCATGACTTTGCTGATGAGATCGATGCGCTCACCAGTCACTTTGTTTTCCAGTTCGCACGATTTGAGGTATTCGAGGTTAGCCAGGCGGCGAGAATGCACATCGCGGATCGCCGTTTTACTCGCGTATGGGGACCGGTCTTTATTCACCTCACCGGCTGCAATCAGCAATGCCTCGTGCCAGCGCATACGCTGCGCCTTAAACTGGTTAATCCACCATTCATCGTTAATCAGACGAGCGATAGCGGAAAATGCCTGGCGGATTGTGATTTGCCCTTTGCGGTATTTTTTCCAGAACATCGGGGTGATATTGAATGCGCGAGCTGCACCGGCAACGTGACCATATAAATGCGTCTGCGCCTCATCGGTGAAAAGAGTCTCTTTACCGCCGTGAGCATCTGCCCAAGCGTCGCTTAATTCTTCATAAGCAACATAGAGCTGCGAAGCGATACGAGCTGCAAACTTTTTGAGCGCCTTGTCACTCATACCAGGTAAACGCGAATAGCTTTCTCGCTCGCTCATGAAGAGTAGCGATGCGGTCTCGTTCATTCCATTAAGCTGATTGACCCGCTCAAGACGCGGCCCCACTCTCTGCTCGACCGTGTTCTTAAGGAAATAGAAACCATGAAGTGGGCTTTTAGTACGACGGATGAAGTCATACCGAGAGTTGAACAACGTTTTTAAGACGTATGGCAGGCGATTAACTTTACCTAAAACACCTTGCACCTGACGGAATTCGCCACGTGTAAGGGGTCTGTCACGGCCAATTGCAGAACGTGGAGCATTCCAGGGATAAGCACCGACGAATCTATCATCGGTGTGCTTCGAGAAAGGAGGCGGTGGCGAGGGGGCAATACGCCCCCGAGGTTCAGCGGCCATTTGAAGTGAAGGCGTCCAGACATTGCTTCGCTACGCGCTCAATCTGAGTTTCAAGCGCCGAGAAACGAGTGGCGTCTCCCGTTAAAAGGTCATGCAAGACAAGACCGGAAACGAGCTTAGAAATTGTCGGGTAGTAACCCACTACATCCAGCCATTCCTTACCTTCATTCTTGCCGGATGTAGCGGTTTTCTTTTCCTGCAAAATAAATTGATAGCGGTCGCTGGTAATGACGTACTGGTTATTTATCTCGATGCGTATGCTCCTTTTTACTTCCTGTTAAAAGTGGTTAAGTTACTATACCGAAAATCGAGTTGTGTAACTTTTCCGACTCCTGACCTAATAACTCGATAATCTCGGTGCGATTAAGTTCTGACTTACTGATGTGCGCGATAAGACCGTCAAACTGAGAAGAGAAACGGGTCGCT
>NZ_JAZQNX010000042.1:0-60542 GCF_045627565.1 Lelliottia sp.
CAGGAAAACTGATGCCACGCCATGAGCTCACCCGCGGGCTTGAAAACCCAGAGGGCTAACGGGCTGTGGCATCAGGTCAAACGCATTGACAGTTTACCCGTCTGTTGACGGGGAACTGAAGTGACTTTAAACATACAAGGGGGAACAGGCGGCTCGGTGATTCGTTCCGTTCACCTTTCGTTCTCGGCTTCCTTGTTACACCAGAACCGGTGAACGTGTTAAGGGAGCTATCGCCATCCCCTTAACAATCCCGACTCCCGGCAAGAACATCGCCGCTTCGCGGATGACTCGCCCCATCCATGGGGCTCGCCCCGGCCTGCGCAAAACGACTCAGCGATTGACAGCCGGACCAAAACCTCGCGGTGAGTTCTTTATCTCGTTTAAAAGGTGAATCGTATAATTAAATTTTATCCCGCCCGATAAAACGGCTTATCACCCAAAATCGTGGCGCGCTCCATAATCCTGCGCTGCGGCAGATAATCGGCGTTGGCGTAGTGCTGTGTCACACGGTTATCCCAGATCGCCAGATCGTTTTGCTGCCAGCGCCAGCGCACCTGGAACTCCGGTTTGGTGATGTGCGCAAACAGGAACGTTAAGAGCGTTTCGCTCTCTTTCTCGCTCACATCAACAATGCGCGTTGTGAACCCTTCGTTCACAAACAGCGCCTGCTTACCCGTCACGGGATGCGTGCGGATCACCGGATGCAGCAGCGGCGGATGTTTCGCTACCGCCTCCAGCCAGCGCTGATGCTCTTCTTCCGTTTTACGGTATTTGTATTCCTGGAACGATTTCCTGAAATCGTGCTCCGCACGCAGGCCACTCAGTAACTGCTTAAACGGTTCTGAAAGTGCCTGATATGCCGCAATTCCGCTGGTCCATAAGGTATCGCCCCCGCTTTCAGGCAGCTGTTTTGCCGCCAGAATCGCCCCTGCGGGCGGCGTCTCAATAAACGTCACATCGGTGTGCCAGTTATCATTGTCCGGCGGGTTATCGTTGTGGGTATCCAGCACGATGATTTCTTCCACCCCTTCCGCATGCGGATACACCGGGTGAATGTGCAAATCGCCGAATCGCAACGCCAGCGCGCGCTGCTGCTGAGCAGTCACCGCCTGCTCACGCAGAAACACCACCTGATGGCGCAAAACCGCGTGATACAGTTGCTCGAACTGGTTATCGCTCAGCGGGCGGGCCACGTCGAGACCCGAAATTTGCGCGCCGATATGCGGTCCCAGCGGGGTAATGGTCAGACGTTCACTCATTGTATTTCTCCATGCCAGGGCGTCAGGCGGCGCTGTAGCGCGCGCAGCCCCAATTCTAAACCAAAGGCAATCACGGCGATCACCATGATCCCTGCCAATACCACGTCGGTTGCCAAAAACTCACCCGCCGACTGCACCATAAAACCGAGCCCGCGCGTGGCGGCGATAAGCTCCGCCGCCACCAGCGTCGACCAGCCCACGCCCAAACCAATGCGCAAGCCGGTTAAAATTTCCGGCAACGCGCCGGGTAAAATCACAAACCACAGCACCTGCGCGCGACTCGCCCCCAGCGACTGGGCTGCGCGCAAACGCACCTGCTGCGCGCTTTTTACTCCCGCGACCGCCGACATGGCGACAGGGGCAAAAATCGCCAGATAGATAAGCAAAATCTTCGACGTTTCGCCGATGCCAAACCAAATCACCATCAGCGGCAAATAGGCTAGCGGCGGCACCGGGCGATACAGCTCAATCAGCGGGTCGAGAATGCCGCGCACCGTTGGGCTTAAGCCCATCGCGATACCCACCGGGATCCCTAAAACAACCGCCGCCAACAGCGCCACCAGAATTCGGCCAAGACTTGCCGCAAGATGCTGCCAGAGCGTCGCATCCATAAAGCCCTGCGGCCCGGCGATGGTGATAAGTTTCGCCAGCACCTGTCCCGGCGGCGGCAAGAACAGCGGGCTAACCCACTGCTTCGCGGCCACTGCCCACCAGATGGCTAACAACACCAGCAAAGTAAGCGTGCTTAAGGTAATTTGACGGGAAAACGGCCAGCGCAAAGTGATGCGTTTTCCTGCCCGTTTTTCGCTAAACACGATGCTCATGAGAAGGCCTCCCGCTGCTCAAACACGCGGCTCAGCACATATTCGCGCTGGGCAATAAACTGCGGATCGGACTTGATGCTGCGAACCGGTTCTCCCGCGACGTAGCGTCGTGCAAAATCCAGCGGCAAACGTTCCAGTACGCGCCCCGGTCCCGGGGATAACAGCACCAGCTCGGTCGCCATAAACACCGCCTCTTCAATATCATGGGTAATCAGCAACACCTGCTTGCCGGTGTCGTGCCACAGGCGCAGCAGCAGAGTTTGCATCTGCTCGCGAGTGAAGGCATCCAGCGCGCCAAAAGGTTCGTCCAGCAGCAACAGCTGAGGATTAGCCGCTAGCGCGCGAGCAATGCCCACACGCTGACGCTGCCCGCCGGACAACTGCCAGATAAAGCGTTTTTCAGCGCCTTCCAGACCCACTTTTTTAAGCATCTGGCGCGCAGTCTCTAACCGCTGCTCGCGGGGTATTCCTGCCAGTTGCAGGCCAAAGGCCACGTTTTCCTGCACGTTGCGCCAGGGCAACAGCCCCTCGCTCTGGAAGACCACGCCGCGCTCTGCGCCAGGACCGTCCACGCGTTGCCCTTCCAGCTGAATCGTCCCGTGCTGATAAGGTACAAACCCGGCGATCAGATTCAGCAGCGTGGTTTTGCCGCAGCCGGACGGCCCCAGCACCACCATCAGCTCGCCGCTCTCCAGCGTCAGATTAATATCGTCCAGCGCGGGTTTCCCGCCGTAGCTGGCGGACAGGTTTGTAATATTCAGCATCGCGATCCCCTTATTTCACAAAGCGATCGGTCACGAACTGGCTATAATCCGCCGCCACCGCAGGCACTTTGCCCTGCTCTTTCAGAAACCCGGCGGTGTCGATAATCGCTTTATTCACCGGGCCAGAAAGCTGCTGGACCTGCTGCGCTGGCGTCAGATAGGTATTGCCCTTGACCAAACCCGGCACGTCCGCTTCTGGCACACCGCTGAGACGCGAGAGTTTTTCCAGATTGGCGGGCTGTTTCAGCCATTCATCGGGATTGGCGATGTAGGGCTGTTGCGCGTCGATGGCGCTTTTCGCAAAGGCTTTCACCACGTCAGGATGTTTCTCGGCAAAGTCTTTACGCACCACCCAGACATCAAGCGTTGGCGCGCCCCACTCTGCCACTTTTTCGGAATCGGTCAGCACCGTGCCGTCTTTTTCCAGCGCGTTCACCGCCGGTGCCCAGACATACGCCCCATCAATATCACCGCGCTGCCAGGCGGCGATAATCGCCGGCGGTTGCAGGTTAAGGATCTCCACCTGACCCGGCTTGATACCCCAGTGTTTGAGTGCCGCCAGCAGGCTGTAGTGGGTGGTAGAGATAAACGGCACGGCGATACGTTTGCCGATCAAATCTTCAGGTTTGGTGATCCCTTTCTTCACCACCAGCGCTTCGGAATTCCCGAGCTGCGAGGCAAGAAGAAACACTTCAATGGGCACTTGCTGGCTCGCAGCAACCGCCAGCGGGCTGGAGCCGAGATTCCCGATCTGCACGTCGCCGGACGCCAATGCCCGCACGATGGCTGCGCCGCTGTCGAACTTACGCCAGTCCACTTTCGCGCCGCTTTCTTTCGCAAACGCCCCATCCGCCTGCGCGACTTTTGCCGGTTCCGCAGAAGTTTGATACGCGACGGTGACATCAACCGCCTGCGCCTGAAATGCCCACAGCGCCAGAGCGCCGAGTAGTGTGATACGCGATGAAATTGCCATGGTGTCTGCTCCCCTCTTTTGTTATGGGTGCAGTATTTCCGGCGCGAGAATTTTGATAAAGGAATAAAAAAGCATCGTTAATGCCGAAAGGTTTTTAGAAAAAAAGCGGCAAAGGATAGTGAATTTTGTGGAATCTGGATGCGTCTTCGTTTGAGCTAACGCAGCCCGAAGCATTTAGCATCGGCACAGTCTGCTCCTTCACCCCAGGGGGAGAAGGCTGGGATGAGGGGAAAAGATAGCTCTGGCGGTCATTCCGTTCACCTTAGGTTTCTTGCTTCACTGTGACACGTTGACCTGTGAACGTGCCAGGGTGGCTCATCGCCCCCCTCTGGCAACCCGGGCTACCGGCAAGAAAATCGCCGCTACGCGGTGCCCTCAGCTTATTCCTGCAGGCTATCGGGTCGGGCGTGATCCTGCATCCATGCAGGTCACACCCTCTCGGTGCTTCCATGCGCCTCGCCCCGGCCTTTCGGAAACGCTTCGGCGATTTACAGCCGGACCCAAGGTCATCGCTGAATTATTGTCAGTGTCATCAACACTTTTCCTGCGGCCATAAGAATGGAATAGCAAAACCCGCACGGAACACTCTATATATTGCAATTCTGTTACATCCGTTACATAACCATACGCACACGATTGCCAGCCCGGCGGCGGCAGGCATCATAGAGAAACTATTCAGCAAAGGTATGAATGATGATCAAAGTGGTGCTGGTGGACGACCACGTGGTGGTCCGATCTGGATTCGCTCAGCTGTTAAATCTGGAAGAGGATCTGATCGTCGAAGGCCAATACGGCAGCGCTGCCGAAGCGTGGCCAGCCTTGTCACGTAACGATATTGACGTCGCGGTGATGGACGTCGCCATGCCCGACGAAAATGGTCTTAGCCTGCTGAAACGCCTGCGTCAGCAGCGCCCCGGCTTTCGCGCAATCATTCTCAGTATTTATGATACTCCTGCGTTTGTGCAGAGCGCGCTCGATGCGGGTGCCAGCGGATATCTCACTAAACGCTGCGGGCCGGAAGAGCTTGTACAGGCCGTACGCTCGGTCGGGATGGGCGGACATTATCTTTGCGCCGATGCGGTCAAAGCCCTGCGCGGCGGCCAGCCCATATCCAAAGTGCTCGATGTACTGACTCCGCGCGAGCGCGAAGTGTTCGACCTGCTGGTGAAAGGTGAAAGCGTCAAAGCCATCGCCTTTACGCTCGAACTGAGCCACAAAACGGTACACGTGCATCGCGCCAACGTATTGGGAAAATTGCAGTGCAACAGCACCATCGAACTGGTGCATTTCGCTCTCAATAATCAGCTGCTGACGGGCCACTGATGCGGCGCTCCGTGCGGCACATTATCCTCTCGCTGTTCATTATGCTGGCCTGGGGCACCGGCTGGCTGATGCTGTGGACGCTCAGTTTTTATCTGACGCACAACGGCCAACAGGCTGCGCTGTTCCTGCCGCAGGGCGTGTACCTGGCGCTGCTGATTTTGCTGTCGCGCCGCTTCTGGCCGGCGTTAATTCTGTCGACTCTCGTTGCCATCGGGTGGTTACACAGCGAACAGCTCCTGACCCGCTACGAGATGCTGGCGGTTCCGCTGATTGGGACGGCCGCCGCCTGGCTGACGCAACGCTACTGGCACCGTTTCCCGCTGTACTGGCAGCGTCTTTCCCTGCTGATTGCGGCGGTGACGTTCAACGCGCTGCTGCAAACGTTGCTACTTTCACCGTTTCTGGAAAGTCCTGGTACGCTTCTGCTGCTGGCCTCTTTTACCGGCGGGGTGTTGCTCACGCCGTTTGTCTATCTGGTGTTTGAGTTTTTGCGCCAGCAGCATCGCTACCATTTGCTCGGGCTGGACACCAGTAATCCACCGCTGCGCACCTCGCTTATCATCTGGTGCAGCCTGTTTTTTATCATCGGGATCGGCACGCAAATGGTGCTCTCCCCCGCCCTTGAGCGCCTGCTGCTGATTGTGGTGTTTCTGCCAAACGTGGTGATGGCGTGGAAGTTTGGCTGGCAGGGCGGCGTGCTGTCTGGGCTGCTGGGCAGCATGATGATCACCATCGCGCGCCAGGTTGGCGTGGGGTTTACCGATCTGATGGAGCTGGAGATTTTCCTCGCCACCCAGTCGTTGCTCGGGATTGGCCTGGGGATCGCCATCAGCCGTCAGCAGCAGCTGGCGCTGAACCTTGACCACTATCGCCGCCGGCTGGAAGCCGAACTTCAGGCCCGGCGGGCGCTCACCGAAAAGCTGATCCATACCGAAGAAGATACCCGCAAGCATCTGGCTCGCGAGCTACACGACGAGATTGGTCAGAACATTACCGCCATTCAAATTCAGTCTCAACTGGTCAAGCGCGCGGGCGATACCCCGCTGGCGGTTGAGGCGGCCGGGCAGATCAACGAACTGGCGCGGCGGATTCATCACTCCACCCGACAGCTGCTGCGCCAGTTGCGCCCGCCCGTTCTCGACGAACTGTCGCTGAAAGAGGCGCTGCATCATCTGGTCAACGAATTTGCTTTTGCCGAGCGCGGGATTACCTGTCGGTTTGACTATCAACTGCCCGCGCCACCGGAAAATGAAACCCTGGTATTCACCCTGTATCGCCTGTTGCAGGAGCTGCTGAATAACGTCAGTAAACACGCCGATGCCAGTGAAGTGACGATTGTCCTTCGCCAGCAGGAAAACCGGCTGCATCTGGAAGTCGCGGACAACGGCAGCGGCATCAGCGCGGAAAAAACCTCCGGCTTTGGAATTCAGGGGATGCGCGAGCGCGTCCACGCTCTCGGGGGCGAATTTACGCTGAGCTCCCACGCCGGTACGCGCGTAACTGTTAACCTGCCCACAATTTTGCAACAAACACTTCACTAACCAGGAAAAAGTCTTAGTCACTCCAGACTTTCTCTCATCCCTTTTTCGTCACGCTTTCATACAGTCATCTCAAACGGAGAACACCATGCACGCACTGTCTGCTGAAGAGATTACTCAACGCTATCGGGCGATTCGCCCACGATTGCTGTTGTGCATGGCCATCGGGTACGCCGCGTTTTACCTGACGCGCAAAAGCGTGAATTACGTTTTACCCGCGCTGCAAATGGATTTGGGGCTGAGTAAAAGCGATATCGGGCTGATCGGTTCGCTGTTTTATCTGAGCTACGGGCTGTCGAAATTTGCCGCCGGTCTGTGGCACGACAGCCACGGGCAGCGGGCGTTTATGGGCATCGGACTGCTGGCGACCGGCGTGCTGAACGTGCTGTTTACGTTTAGCGATTCGTTCCCGCTGCTGCTGTTTATCTGGACGCTGAACGGCTTCTTTCAGGGATGGGGATGGCCGCCATGCGCCCGATTGCTCACCCACTGGTATTCGCGCAACGAGCGCGGTTTCTGGTGGGGCTGCTGGAATACCTCCATCAATATTGGTGGCGCGATTATTCCATTGATATGTGCCTTTGCCGCCCATCTTTGGGGCTGGCAGGCAGCGATGCTGACACCGGGGATCATCAGCATTGTGCTCGGCATTTGGCTGACCACACAGCTGCGGGGAACACCGCAGGAAGAGGGTCTGCCGACGGTCGGGGAGTGGCGCAACGATCCGCTGGAGTTGCGCCAGGAACAGCATAGCCCGCCGATGGGGCTGTGGCAGATGTTACGCACGACTATGCTGCAAAACCCGATGATCTGGCTGCTCGGCGCGTCGTATGTGCTGGTGTATCTGATCCGTATCGCGCTGAACGACTGGGGCAATATCTGGCTGTCAGAAAGCCACGGCGTCAATCTGTTGAGCGCCAACGCCACGGTAATGCTGTTTGAAGTGGGCGGTTTACTGGGCGCGCTGTTCGCCGGATGGGGTTCGGACCTGCTGTTTAGCGGCCAGCGTGCGCCGATGATTTTGCTGTTCACGCTGGGATTGATGGTTTCCGTTGCCGCGCTGTGGCTGGCACCGGTTCACCACTACGCCCTGCTGGCGATGTGCTTTTTTACCGTCGGATTTTTTGTGTTTGGCCCGCAAATGCTGATCGGCCTTGCCGCCGTGGAGTGCGGGCACAAACAGGCGGCAGGCTCGATTACCGGTTTTCTCGGCGTGTTTGCCTATCTGGGGGCGGCGCTGGCCGGGTGGCCGCTGTCGTTGGTTATCGAACATTACGGCTGGTCGGGGATGTTCAGTTTGCTCTCGATTGCCGCCGTACTGATGGGTTTATTGCTGATGCCGCTGCTGATGTCGGGCATCACCGCTTCTCGCAGTCACATAACGTCCTAAAAAGGCTGAATAATGAAAACAACTCTCCTCTCTACCCTCATTGCTTCTGGGATCGCGCTGGCCACCTTAACGGGTGCCGCGCAGGCTAAAGGCCGTCTGGTGGTGTATTGCAGCGCCACCAACGAAATGTGTGAAACCGAAACCAAAGCCTTTGGCGATAAGTACGACGTCAAAACCTCGTTTATCCGCAACGGCTCCGGCAGCACGCTGGCGAAAGTCGATGCCGAGAAGAAAAACCCGCAGGCTGACGTCTGGTACGGCGGCACGCTGGATCCGCAGTCGCAGGCCGGCGAAATGGGTCTGTTGCAGCCGTATAAATCGGCAAATCTGGAGCAGATCATGGAGAAATTCCGCGATCCGGCCAAGGTGAAAGGCAACTACTCTTCCGCTGTCTACGTCGGCATTCTGGGCTTTGGCGTGAACACTCAACGCCTGAAAGAGAAAAACCTGCCGGTACCCAAATGCTGGAAAGATCTGACCAAGCCGGAATACAAAGGCGAGATCCAGATAGCCGATCCGCAAAGCTCCGGTACGGCGTATACGGCACTGGCGACCTTCGTGCAGCTGTGGGGCGAAGATCAGGCGTTCGATTACCTGAAACAGCTGAACAGCAACGTGTCGCAGTACACCAAATCCGGTATCGCCCCGGCACGTAATGCCGCACGCGGTGAAACCGCCATCGGGATTGGCTTCCTGCACGATTACTCGCTGGAAAAAGAACAAGGCGCACCGCTGGAGCTGATTTCACCGTGCGAAGGCACCGGGTATGAAATCGGCGGCGTGAGCATTCTGAAAGGCGCGCGTAACGAAGAAAACGCGAAGCTGTTTGTGGATTGGGTGCTGTCGAAAGAGGCGCAGGAGCTGGCGTGGAAGAAAGGCAAATCCTACCAAATCCTGACCAACACCACGGCGGAAACCTCCCCGAACTCGCTGAAGCTCGACGACCTGAAATTGATCAGTTACGACATGGATAAATACGGCTCAACGGACGTGCGCAAGGCACTGATCAACAAATGGGTCAGCGACGTGAAGATGGGTAAATAAGCCCGCAAACCGTAGTTATACCCAAATAATTCGCGTTGCAGGCAGGCGGTAAACGAGCAAATCCCCGGGAGCTTACTCAAGTAAGTGACTGGGGTGCGTGAGAGCAGCCAACGCATCTGCAACTCGAAGTATGACGGGTATATCGCCCGGCGGATTTTCCCATCGGGCCTCCAACACTCGGAAAACGTATGTCACACACATTAGCTCTCCATCCCGCCAAGAAACGGGATGCGGTATTCCTTTGGGTTTTGCTTGGCTGGCTGGCGTTTGCCCTCCTGCCAAGCTGGAGCCTGGATTACGGCCTGCTGGAGTCGACGCGCGACGAGATCCTCGACGCCTACAGCTGGTCACATTTCAACGTTAGCTGGCTGTGGTATTTACTGCCAAGCCTGCTGCTGGTGCGTCCGTTCAGTGAAGCGAAACGCGAACAGATTAGCCGCCATTATATTGATGCCGGATGGGCGCTGCTGTGTATGGCGTTTATCGTCATCAGCGCCACGGTCGAAGGACGCGGGTTAGGTTACGCGTCTATCGTGCTGTTCGTCGCGCTGGGGGCGATCATGACGCTGGCGCTGACGCGACTCGAGTGGCTGGGCGGCGATCGCTTTGTGATTGCCTCTCTGATAACCATCGTCGCCCTGATCGGCATCTTTATCGTCTGGCCGAGCATCGCCATTTTCATTCCGATGTTCACCACCGATACGGGCGAATTTGCGCCGCTGGCCTTTATGACGGTGCTGTCGCAGGCGCATATCGTTCAGGTCATTATCAACTCGATTGTGCTGTCGATTGCCGTCGGTATCGGCTGTACGTTCTTTGGGTTGGTGCTGGCGATCTACACCACCCGCATCGCCAGACGCAGCGCCATTATTGGGCGTATCTTCTCGATTCTGCCGATCGTCACCCCGCCGTTTGTGGTGGGCCTGGGCGTGACGCTGATGATGGGCCGCTCCGGCTACATCACCGAGCTGATGGTCGATTGGTTTGGCCTGACCAACACCAACTGGCTGTACGGGTTCACCGGTATCTGGCTGGCGCAGGTGCTGGCCTTTACGCCGATGGCGTTCATGATCCTCGACGGAGCCATCAAAACGATTCATCCGTCGCTGGAAGAGGCGTCGTATACCCTGCGCGCCAGCCGCTGGCAGACCTTTAACGGCGTGTTTGTGCCGTTGCTGAAACCCGCGCTGGCAAACGCCTTCCTGATTGTTATCGTGCAGTCGCTGGCCGATTTCAGTAACCCGCTGGTACTGGGCGGCAACTTCGACGTGCTCGCCACGCAAATCTACTTCTATATCACCGGCTCGCAGCTGGATTATCAGGCCGCCAGTACGCTTGGCGCGTTCCTGCTGGTCTTCTCGCTGCTGGTGTTCTGCATTCAGTATATGTGGATCGGCAAGCGGTCTTACGTGACCGTGTCGGGCAAATCCTACCGTGGCGACGTGCAGCCGCTGCCGGTGACGCTGGTATGGGGTGTGGTGGCGCTGTTGTCCGTCTGGATCGCCTTTAACGCCCTGCTCTACGGCAGCATTTTCTACGGCAGCTTTACAGTGAACTGGGGCGTGGATTACACCCTGACGCTGGATAACTTTATCAAGCTGTTCGGCCAGGGCATGAGCGACGGCGCGTGGCCTTCACTGCTCGATACGCTGCTGTACGCCGGGATCGCCGCGCCGATCACCGCAGGTTTTGGCCTACTGATCGCCTGGGTGGTCGTGCGCCAGCAGTTCCGTGGCAAAAAGACTATCGAGTTCACCACCATGCTGTGCTTCGCCGTGCCAGGCACTGTGGCGGGCGTGTCGTACATTCTGGCCTTTAACAGCGCGCCGGTTTACCTCACGGGAACCGCCGCGATTGTGATTATTTCGATGGTGATGCGTAACGTGCCGGTGGGCATTCGCGCCGGGATCGCGGGACTGGGGCAGATCGACAAATCGCTGGATGAAGCGTCGCTTAGCCTGCGCGCCGGGAGTTTCCGGACCATCACGCATATTCTGCTGCCGCTACTGCGCCCGGCGATTCTGTCGGCGCTGATTTACAGCTTCGTGCGCGCCATTACCACCGTTAGCGCCATTGTGTTCCTCGTCACGCCGGATACCCGCGTGGCAACGGCCTACATTCTGAACCGCGTGGAAGACGGCGAATACGGCGTGGCGATTGCCTACGGCTCGATCCTGATTGTGGTCATGCTGGCGATCATTTTCCTCTTTGACTGGCTGATCGGTGAATCTCGCACTTCCCGTTCAAAAGCCAAAAACCAGGCGTAACACTATGACTCAGAAACATTTCGTTGAACTGCGCAATGTCACCAAGCGCTTTGGTAACAACACCGTTATCGAGAATATTAATCTGGCGATTCCGCAGGGGCAGATGGTGACGCTGCTCGGCCCGTCGGGCTGCGGCAAAACCACCGTGCTGCGTCTGGTAGCGGGACTGGAAAAACCCACAGAGGGGCAGATTTTAATCGACGGCGAAGACGTGACGCATCGGTCCATTCAGCAGCGTGATATCTGCATGGTGTTCCAGTCTTACGCCCTGTTCCCGCACATGTCGCTGGGCGAGAACGTGGGGTACGGCCTGAAAATGCTCGGCGTATCGCGCAGCGAAATAAAAACCCGCGTCAAAGAAGCGCTGGCGATGGTGGATCTGGACGGCTTTGAAGACCGATACGTCGACCAGATCTCCGGCGGGCAGCAGCAGCGCGTGGCGCTGGCCCGTGCGCTGATCCTCAAACCGAAAGTGCTGCTGTTCGATGAGCCGCTGAGTAACCTCGACGCCAACCTGAGGCGCAGCATGCGAGACAAAATTCGCGAGCTGCAAAAGCAGTTCAACATCACGTCGCTGTATGTGACCCACGATCAGAGCGAGGCGTTTGCGGTGTCCGACACCGTGCTGGTGATGAACAAAGGCAACATTATGCAGATTGGCTCGCCGCAGGATCTGTATCGCCAGCCCGCATCGCGCTTTATGGCGAGCTTTATGGGCGATGCCAACCTGTTCCCGGCACGCTTTCGCGAGGATTTCGTGGAGATCCACGGCTATCGCCTGCCGCGCCCACTGCACTTTGCCCGCGAAGGAACGGGATCGGTTGGCGTGCGCCCGGAAGCGATCACCCTGAGCGAACACGGCGAAGAGAGCCAGCGCTGCGTGATTCGCCATGTGGCGTATATGGGACCGCAGTATGAGGTGATTGTAAACTGGCACGGCCAGGAGATTTTGTTGCAGGTGAACGCCACGCGCCTGCAGCCGAACGAAGGCGATAACTATTACCTGGAGATCCACCCGTACGGCATGTTTGTGCTGGCGGATGCAGCCTAGGTAAAAGCAAAACGGCAACGCATGTTGTCGTTTTTAATGTCTTCCCCCTCTCCCCGTAGGAGCGGGTTGGAGTAAGAGCATCAGGCTGCACAAGGTCAATGCAAAACGGCAACGCACGTTGTCGTTTTAGTGTCTTCCCCCTCTCCCCGTGGGAGAGGGTTGGGGTGAGGGCATCCGGCTGCACAAGGTCAATGCAAAGCGGCAACGCACGTTGTCGTTTTAGTGTCTTCCCCCTCTCCCCGTGGGAGAGGGTTGGGGTGAGGGCATCAGACTCGCACTCCCCCCTGTTTTTATACGAGCCATTACCAGAGAAGGCCATAAATATACCGACTCCGGGAAAGACAAGTGGCGCTATATCTGCACCATTTAACATAAATTTTCCATTAATCGCCATACATTACCCATTATAAAACTGTGGATTTAGTGTATAGCGTACGTGGTTATTTTTTATCAAAAATGCGTAATCGGCTATTAATGGACTTTAAATGCCATTCAAACTAAATCCTCTAACGGTTCGCTATATATATGAGATTGCGATACGGGTTTAGGCGTCAAACGATCGCATTTTATGTGCCGCGCTCCAGTGAGGACATAAAACCCGCACTCATCTGCGCTGCGCGTTCAGCTCCGCAATGTCTTTCGGCGTCGTACGACAGCATCCGCCAATCAGCTTCGCGCCTGCCGCCAGCCACTGCGGTAGATAACCCGCCAGCGTTTCGCAGGCTTCGCCGTGGTGATGCCAGGTTTTGGTCACGGCGTCATAGTGCTCGCCCGAATTCGGATAAACCACCAGCGGCAGCGCAGTCAGGCTGTGCAGATGCTCAAGCGCGGCGGTGGTGTTTTCCAGCGCGATGCAGTTGATGCCCAGCGCGACAATTTGCGGATAATCCACCAGGGCGGTAACCACTTCACGCAGCGGCGTGCCGTCGCTAAGGTGCTCGCTGTCACGCAGGGTAAACGAAAACCACGCGCGAGCACGGGGATATTCACTCAGCAACGCCGCCAGGGCTTTGATCTCTGCAAATGACGGCAGCGTTTCGCAGGCCAGTAAGTCGGCCCCCGCATCCAGTAGCGCCTCTACGCGCGGGCGGTGAAACTCGGTCAATTCTTGCGCACTGCGCACGTAATCCCCGCGATACTCAGACCCGTCCGCCAGATACGCACCGTAAGGCCCGACAGAACCGGCGACCAGCAGCGTGCCCGCGTGCGCGTTTTCAGCCAGATAGGCTTCGCGCGCCTTACGCGCCAGCTCCACGCTTTTACCAATCAGCGCCCGCGACTGCGCCTCGTCCAGGCCGCGCGCGGCAAAGCCTGCAGGCGTGGCCTGATAGCTGGCGGTGATCGCCACCTGTGCGCCAGCGCGGAAATAGTCCAGGTGTACGTCACGGATCAGATCCGGGTTTTCGACCAGCACTTTTGCCGACCATAGGCTGTCGGCCAGGTTACACCCGCGCGCTTCAAGCTCCGTCGCCATTGCGCCGTCCAGCACGATAAACGGCTGTGTTTCAAGGAGAGCGTTAAGAGGATTATTCAGCGACATGTTCAGGCTCCTGCGTTTTAAGATTTTGGGTGAGGTAATACGCACCATAACACAGGGCGACAAACGGAATTCCGCAGTAAAGGGCAATGCGCTGGCTTGGATCAAAGGCCAGACCGACGCAGGCCACCACGCACAGGACAAATCCCAATACCGGCACCAGCGGATACCAGGGGGCACGATACTGTAAATCCGCCAGCGGTTTGCCCGCCTGGAGATGACGGCGGCGGAACATAAAGTGCGAGGCGCAAATGCTTATCCACACCGCTACGACCGCAAACCCTGAAATCGCCGACAGCGCGACAAACACCGTGTCCGGGGCGATCACGCTGGAGAAGAGCGCCAAGACGCCGCCCAGCATCGACACCGAGATCGCCGTCAGCGGCACGCCGTTTTTATTGACGCGGGCAAAGCAGCGCGGCAGCGTTTTCTCATTCGACAGCGACCATAGCATGCGGCCCGACGCATACAGCCCGGAGTTCGCCGCCGACAGAATGGCCGTCAGGATCACGAAGTTAAAAATGTCCGCCGCATACGGAATGCCGACTTTCTCGAACACCAGCACGAACGGGCTTTTCTCCACGCCGGCCTGCTGCATCGGGATCAGCGCCGCCAGCACAAAAACGGTGCCGATGAAAAACAGGATCAGGCGCGCAATCGTGGTACGGATCGCCACCGGGATCACTTTATGCGGATTCTCGGTTTCGCCCGCTGCGATGCCAATCAGCTCGGTGCCGGAAAAAGCGAAGTTCACCGCCACCATGGTCATCAGAATCGGCAGGCCGCCGTGGGGGAACCAGCCTTCGGCGGTAATATTGGATAAGCCCGGCGCGGGTGAACCGTCCTGCATCGGGATAAAGCCGAAGATCGCCGCTCCGCCCAGGATAATAAAGGCGATGATGGTGATGACTTTCACCAGCGAGAACCAGAATTCGCCTTCGGCGAAGAAACGCGTCGAGATGACATTGAGGGCAAAAATCACCGCGCAGAACACCACGCACCACGCCCACACGGGCACCTGCGGGAACCAGTACTGCATGCAGAATCCGGCAGCGGTAAAGCTCGATCCGAGCGCCACGGTCCAGGTGAGCCAGTAAAGCCACGCGACGGTATAACCCGTGGCTGGCCCCAGATAGCGCGTGGCGTACACATGAAATGCCCCGGTTTCCGGCATCGCGACGGAAAGCTCGCCCAGACACTGCATTACCAGCCAGACCACCAGCGCACCGATCAGATACGCCAGCAGCGTGCCCGCCGCCCCGGTCGTGGAGATGATGTAACCCGTATTAAAAAATAAACCTGTGCCAATTACGCCACCCAGCGACAGCATAATCAGGTGACGCGTTTTCATGGTGCGCTTTAGCTGCCCATTGTCGTGTTCTGTTTGCATATTACCTTCTAAACGTATGGACATCTAAACATCCAAAGAAGGTTTTGTTATACCGTGATTGTTAACAAAAAGCTAGCCGCGAACCAAACGTAACCGCGCACGGCGGGCACTGAGTCGGGGTTGGTTTGTCATGATCACGTAGAGAATGGGTCGCCATGCCATAAGCACCTCCGTAAGCCGATACTGAAAGCATGGCGTGGACGGCGGGCATTTTCGGTCAGTCGAAAGTGGGATCCCGTCACCCCTTCTCATACAGAAAGGTGTGATCGCCCATTGCATCAAAGGGGTAAGGATGTGCAGAAAATCTAACGTTGTGATCCTGACGACAAAATTGGTAAATCAGCCAAAGGGTTCTATAGTCGACGGTGATTCTACGTTACCAGGACTGGCTCATGCGCTTTAAAGGACTTACCAAAGGTTTCTTCATTCTGATTCTCGCCATCGTTTCGCTGGCCTTCTTTGACATACTGGCGCCCTACTTTTCGGCCGTTCTCTGGGCCTCGATACTGGCCGTCATCTTCCATCCGGTGAAGAACAAACTGCGCAGCATGATGGGGGAACGCAACGGGCTGGCATCGCTGCTGACGCTGGGTATTATCTGCCTGATCGTGTTTACGCCGCTGATCGTGATTCTCTCGTCGCTGGCCATCGAGCTGAACGTGGTTTACGCCAAGCTCCAGCATACGAACTCCCAATTCCCGGAAGTGGTGGCAAGCCTGTTTGCGCACCTGCCGGAGTGGGCCCGGAATTTCCTTGTCGATCACAATTTGGATAATGCCGCGCAGATCCAGCAAAAGCTGTCTGACGCTGCGTTAAAAGGCGGACAGTATCTGGCCGGCAGCGCTTTCTTGATCGGCAAGGGCACGTTCGGCTTTGCTATCAGCTTCGGCATCATGATTTATTTGCTGTTTTTCCTGCTCAAAGACGGACCGTATCTGGTGCGCCAGATCCTCGATTCCCTGCCACTGTCCGATTTTGTTAAACAGCATCTGTTCGCGAAATTTGCCGCCGTCTCCCGCGCCACGGTCAAAGGCACGGTAGTTGTGGCTCTCGTGCAGGGTATTTTGGGCGGTATCGCCTTTTATATCGCCGGTATCGACGGCAGTATTTTGTGGGGCGCGCTGATGGCGTTCCTGTCGTTAATCCCGGCCGTCGGTTCGGCGATTATTTGGGTGCCCGCCGCTGTCTTCCTGTTTGCCACGCAACAGCTGTGGCAGGGGTTCTTCATTGTCGGCTTCTTTGTCATCATCGTGGGGCTGGTGGATAACATCCTGCGTCCGCTGCTGGTCGGCAAAGACACCAAAATGCCAGACTACCTGATCCTGATTTCTACGCTTGGCGGTATGGAAATTTACGGCATTAACGGCTTTGTGATTGGCCCGCTGATCGCCGCCCTGTTTATTGCCTGCTGGAATATTCTTTCTGGTCGCGACCATGCCGGTAATTCTGACGAAATCGACGAAGCCTTTATCGAAGAAGGAAAAAACCCTCCAGATTTGTGAAGCGGTGACGATATCTAACAGACCAGGCGGCCAATGGCCGCTTTTTTTTACACGGAAATCATGCGTTTCCTATAATTTCAGAAAAGATATCCCACAAATGGCCTAGAAGGATCCAACAGGTGCGTATTGCGACCATAACGAACTGGGCCTATGGTGCCACGGTGTGCCTGACAATCATCTCAGGCGTGGTGATGCTGATGGCGTCAAACGCGGATAATGTTGAGCGGCAGGCGGTAGAACAGCGACAGGTGTTTGATCAGCTGACTGAAGAAATTGAAGTTGAGATCTGGTCGCTTTCGGATCTGGCGCGGCTGTACGTGATCAAACAAGACTCCGACGTGCTGGCGGAATATCAGCAAAAAGAACAGTCCATGAAGGCCGTTGAGCATCGTCTGGCAAAGCTGAAAGACAACGGCGCGACGGATGAAGAACTGGCGCTACTGCATGAAGGATTCCGGGTTGTCGATGCGCTTCAGGATGAACAGCAGACCGCGTTAGCTCAGGTGACGCGCGGTGAGCAGTCGCAAGCCCTGGCGCTGCTTTACGCCAAACCTTACGAGCAAGAGCTGGAGCGGGCGCAAGACCAAATCGACCATTTCCGCCTGATGCTCGATCGCCGTGCGCAGGACGCCGTCCAGCAGGCGACCAACACATCACGCCTGTTACGTACCTTGTCTGAAGTGATGGTGGCCGTGACAGCCCTGCTGTTCCTGTTTGTGCTGGGTTTCATCTTAAAACGCCGGGTGCTGCGCCCGGTGGTGCGTCTGAGCGATGTGGTGAATCGTCTGGCCTCCCAGGATTATGCGGTTGAAACCCCCAACTTTAACCAGATCGACGAAATTGGTGACATGGCGCAGGCGATCCGTATTTTTCGCGAGAACGGGCTAGTACGACAGCGCCTGGAAAAAGAGCGCGACGCCGACTGGGCGATCCGCGAGCTGCTGGCGCGCATGACGCAGCGCTTGCAGGGCTGCGAAAACTTCGAGGATGTGATAAACGTCGCACAGCTTTTCGCCCCCAATATCGCGCCGGGAATATCCGGGCGGATCTATATTCTTGACCGCGATCCGTGGCAGATGCGCTGCGTCGCGCAATGGCTTGCGTCCGAAGGAAAGCAGGACCCATTCCATCCCGATGCGTGTTGGGCGGTGCGTCGCGGTCAGAGCCATCCACCGGTTAACGGCGAGCCGGATATCGCCTGCTACCATCTGCCGGAGAGCTGCGCCAATCACTCGCTCTGCGTCCCCCTGATCGCGCAGGGAGACGCGATTGGTTTACTCTCTTTCCAGAACATCACGCCAGAAACGGCGCCTTCTCGCGCGTATCTGGAACTGATGGCCGAAGCACTTGGCCTGGCGTTAGCGAACCAACGTCTGCGCGATGCCCTGCTCGAAAAAGCGCTCTATGATCCGTTAACGGGGCTGCGCAATCGTCACCATCTGGAAGACACGTTGCGCACCCAAATAAGCCTGGCGGCGCGCAATGCAGAACCTGTGAGTTGCCTGATGATCGACATTGATCACTTCAAAAATATTAACGACAGGTTCGGTCACGAGGCGGGCGATCAGGTGATCAAAAGCGTCGCGGCCATCATCCAACGCGCCGTTCACGACACTGGCGTGGCGTTCCGTTATGGCGGCGAGGAGTTTCTGGCGCTGCTGACGGGCGTCGATGAAGAAGGTGCCCACGCCTGCGCAACCGAGATTTTTGAGGGCATTCACACCCTCTCGATGCGCTATGGGCTGTCTGAAATCGGTCCCGTGGATGTGTCGATTGGCATCGCCAGCTACCCGGAGCACGTCCAGAGCGACAACCTGCTGCGTGCGGCCGACGTCGCGCTGTATCGTGCAAAAGAGCTGGGCCGTTCGCGGATTGTGAGTTTTGGGATGCTGGAGCCAGGTTAAGCGCTAGCGTGCCTGACAAAGCCAGACCGAATGCCCGCCGCATTCGGGATCTTCAAACATGACCTCAATCACTGCAAAACCATTTTCCGCCAGCCGTTGCCGGTATTCGTCCGGCGACAGGCTGGCGTGATACAGCGGTTCGCCTTCAAATTCCCCCATCGCGATACCGCTGTAGGTGCCGCTGGTGAACATCAGCACGCTGCCCGGATGGCTGTGACGCGCAAAAACGGGGAACATCTGGCGCTGATCGTCTGGGGTCAGGTGGAAAAAGCTGTCCCATGCAATCAGCCCGTCAAAGGTTTCCTTCAGCGCTAACTGACGCATATCCAGATTCAACCAGCGTTGATCAGGAAACTGCTGCTGCGCGCGAGCCAGCATTGCGGACGCGCCGTCGATACCCGTGATTTGATAATCTTGCTGAATGAAATACTCAGCGATGGGCTGACCATTCCCGCAGCCGATGTCCAGAATCGTCCCGCGTGAGCCGAGCAGATCGATAAATTTATCGAGCCAGGCTTTTTCCATTAAATGGCGGGAACGCAGGCGCGCAAAGGCATCCGCGTGCGTGTCGTAGAGGTGAAGAATGTTTTTTGCGGCGGATTCTGACATGTCCGGCTCTCGCGGTTGAGTTGTACGGTTTAGGGTTTATTCATCGCCAGCATGGTGATAATAACTGAACATATCACGCCTATAAAAAAACCGGCGCATTTCGCGCCGGTCTGTTTAAGGCTCAGTCACTGCCCGTCAGGCGGTGGTCACCGGTTTCTCTTCCGTTTTCACCTGTGCGTTTTCCAGCATACGACGCACCGGAACAATCAGCACCAGCAGCACCGCGGCACAGATCAACAGCGCAATGGAACAGCGCGCGAAGAGATTTGGCAGCATATCCAGCTGATCGGCTTTAACGTGACCGCCAATCAAACCGGCCGCCAGGTTGCCCAGCGCGCTGGCGCAGAACCATAGGCCCATCATCTGACCGCGCATTCTTTCCGGTGCCAGCAGGGTCATGGTCGCCAGACCAATCGGACTCAGACAGAGTTCACCCAGCGTCAGCATCAGGATGCTGCCCACCAGCCACATCGGCGATACGCCTGCCCCGCCGCTGTTCAATACGTTTTGTGCCGCCAGCATCATCACGCCAAAGCCCGCCGCCGCACACAAAATGCCGATCACAAACTTGGTGATGCTGCTCGGACGCACGTTATTACGCGCCAGCATTGGCCAGGCCCAGCTAAAGATCGGGGCCAGAATAATGATAAATAGCGCATTGATTGACTGGAACCATACCGCCGGGATTTCGAAATCACCGATCATACGGTTGGTATAATCGTTCGCAAACAGGTTGAACGACGTTGGTTTTTGCTCAAACGCAGACCAGAAGAACGCCGCGGAAACCAGCAGAATGAAACAGACCAGCAGTCTGGCGCGCTCTTTACGATTCAGACCGGCAAAGAGGAACAGCCAGATAAAATAGAGCGCGACCGAGGCCGCAATCACATAGACCAGCACGCTGGCGACCGCGACAGGGTTAATCACAATTACGCCCTGCGCAATCAGCGTCACAATAATCGCCACGCCAACCGCCAACGCCAGAAGCCAGGCACCTACGCCCTTTTTCTTCGCCACCGGATTGTTCCAGGTGGAATCCAGGCCAACTTCACTGTCGTAGCGTTTCATGGATGGCACGGCAAACACGCGGAAAATCACCAGCGCCACCAGCATCCCGATGCCACCGATGCCAAAGCCCCAGTGCCAGCCGTGCGTTTTAATCAACCAGCCGGAGATCAGCGGAGCGATAAACGACCCCATGTTGATGCCCATATAAAACAGCGAGAAGCCGCCGTCACGACGGGCATCGCCTTTTTTGTACAGCGTCCCCACCATGACCGAGATACAGGTTTTGAACAAACCGGAACCGAGGACGATGAACATCAGGCCGATAAAGAACAGATTGTTGCCCATAAAGGCCGACAGCGCGATCGACAGATGCCCAAGTGCAATCAGAATGGAACCGTACCAAACCGCCCGCTGCTGGCCGAGCCAGTTATCCGCCAGCCAGCCGCCAGGGAGCGCAGCGAGATACATACTGCCGGCAAAAATCCCGACGATGGCCGATGCGTTTTCACGCGCGAGCCCCATACCGCCGTCATAGACGGTCGCCGCCATGAACAGGATCAGTAACGGACGAATGCCATAAAACGAGAATCGCTCCCACATTTCGGTAAAGAAGAGCGAGCCGAGCGGATAAGGATGGCCGAAGAAAGTTCGGCTTTCGTTCTTATTAACAGAGGATTGCATAATGCTCCTGAGAAAGTGTGCCAGAGTGTTTGCTCCGCTGGCATGTACGCCGACCAGTCATCTATCTGGGCGATTTTTTACATGCAGCGATATTTTAATTAACCATATGATAACCAGACGTGGGTTTTGTCTAGCATTAAGCGTTAACTTTAAGATGAAAAGTCGACAAATGTCTACTTTTACAAATTTTATGCTAACCAATAGAATAAATTAACATCTCATTTTCATGCCAATTAACTGCAGCTAACAGCATAAACCCTGCCAAGTGAAAGGATTTATGAAGGCGTTCCTGCAGGCGGGTTATGATTTAATTTTATTAAATATGGGAGAATGAAATTTGGCTAAAATACGGGAACGTTGAGGCAATAATGTAGAGGAAATGATTATCTGGATAGCTTTCGGTGAGGGTTATTATCCGAGCGGAATAAGTCTGCGACTGTCAAAAAAATATCGTCTGGAAAAACTCGACGAAAAAAAGAGGAATGTTTACTCAAATACATCAATTAATTTATTTGTACTATAAAAACAGGCCATTTCAAATGGTCTGTTTTAGTGACACATGTTATGAGAACGCCTATTTAAGAGGGTGAAATCATATTCACGCGGGGCTTTCCTTGTCGTTTTTAAAAGTCACCTTATGATCAAAATTAAAATAGATTACAGACGGATAATATCACTCATTAAAGAGCCTTTCACGTTGCCGTCAGCGATATTTTGATCCGCAAGCTTAACAAGTTCGAGACCGAGCTTCTCGCTGTTAGAATCTTTGTCAATATCCAAAACAGTATCATTTATAGCAATTATTTCTTTGGTATCGTAGTTAAACAAACCGATAGCGACGCCTTATGCCGGATAATGCTTCTCTGTGTTCGCAAGAGAAGTGCCCTGGGCATCATCAGCCTGACCATGCAATTTCAGCGCAATATGTCCAGCGGCAACTTCCGCGTTGCAACCCGACAGATCGTCAGGATTAGCAACGCGAAGGGTCACTAAACCCATTACGCCGGGCTCACTGCCTTGCTCAATAATATCGTTGTCCATCTCATTTATAATAATTGAATTGAGTGAAGAATAAACGCCACAACTGGCGCCAGGATTAGAACCACTCACATTCCCCGTAATAGTTACTGTTGCTAATTCCGTAGGATCGCTTGCATGAGCAAACGCCGTCGACATGAGTATCGCCATACCAATATATAAAGCACTCTTTTTCATTTAAAACCTTTTGTCTTAAAAATAAATATTCATATACATTTGAATGTGAAGACTATTGTTAGTGTTTATAAAATAACGATAACTTTTCGCAAGTGAAGAGACCCATTTAACGCAAGGTAAACATTCTAAAAGAGTTTTAAATTTAGATGTGTGAGTAAATTATATAGTTGATATTAATGATTCTCCTACCGCCATCAGGAAATAACCGCCGCGCTCACCATTAACACCGTCAATATAAAATTGATGAACATTTGACTCTCAAGAGTATTAATTTAGTTACTTACACATGTTTTGGTGTTGGCTATTGATAATGGCTTAGCCAACTTGATACTAATACATAAACAAGGATCAACTGTTTGCCTCTGGTTTATCCGCTACGACAATTCAGTCCGATGCCCGGCCTGAGGACGGGCACTAAAGTGAGCTATTGAGAGCTGACGAGTGTACTTTTTTGCGTGGGTAAGACGACGCTCTGACTGGCAGTCGCAAGGGAAAATCGCGCGTGTAATCACACGCGTCAACAGAGGGTTATAAGCAGATTGAAGGCGGTGGGTGACTGCAAATCCACACGTTTGCACAGCCTCTTGTCAGTTATGGCTTGATGTAAATCAAATTTATTGTCAAAATAAGGCATAAACAATCAAATTTTTTGGTTATTACAAGGATGATGAATCACGCTATGGAGCTGAAATGAAGACTGTATTTGCCGTTATGTTGAGCCTTACATTATCAGGATGTACTGCGAGCGACTGGATCGATGCCGCTGGGGGAATCATGCAAGCCAACGATAAATATGAAAAAGATTCCAGAAACAAACGTATAAAAGCGGCAAATAAAGCCGCCGGATATTAGTTTCAGAAAGAGAAATTCATGTTTATTCCTCTTCTGCTCATCGTGAGTGAGAAGAGTACAAAAGCCGTATTCATCAATACGGCCCAAATGCGTATCCCCAACCCGCCATTATCCTGACGCTGAAAGCCGCTAACATACCTCCGTCTTTCCCTGTCCAGACGCATGCCTATGGCGTTCGTCATTGCGACGCTCGCTGAAGTCACAGCAAAATTGGGATGGAAAGTTATCCCTGACTAAATTCCTTGTTCAACGCCTCGGCAAGCGCAGAAGGGTTCTCCCAGGACATTGAGTGCCCTGCCTGTGGCACGACGGCTACAGGTATGTCGTTTTGGCTAACATATTGAAAATCATTGTCCGGTAAGGATTGTTCGCCAAAAATCAGTGCGCGTGAACAGGACAGGCTGAGAAAGATTTCCATCCATGAGGGTGAAGTGCCCTCAACCAGACTTTTGGCTCCCCGCCACATTGCCCAAGGCGCAGCATTTTGGGCTGACCCTTTCCAGGGAGAGGTTTGGTTTGCCAGCATCTGATCGTAAACGTGAGAGACAAATTCAGCTTCTGGTTTTTCTACTATGATTCGGCTGTATTCACCGCCGCCTGCATGAAAGTTAGGTTCCGAAACCACCAGTTTACCTACCCGTTCACGCAACCGTGCCGCCACTTCAATCGCGATACTGCCTCCCATGCTGTGGCCATAAATATGGCATTGTGGGAGCTGTAATGCGTTGATCACCTAGATAACCACGTCTGCCTGATGAGCGATGCTGTAATCATAGTCACGGGGTTTATCACTGAAGCCGTATCCAGGAAGGTCAATCAATATGGCGCGTCGCCCGCCAAATAGCGGATCCGCCACAATGCGTGGATACTCATAAGATGAAGCGCATCCAATCCCGTGAATAAAGACTACAGGAATACCCTTCCCTGGCAAATCATGCCAACGAACGCTGGCACCGGCAGTTAATGAAAACAAACTCTGCATCTTGTATCCCTCTGTTGATAGCGTAGTTAAATGGCTAAACAGGCTGAATATTAGCAGTCGATAAACATGCTAAAAAGCGAGTGATTCTTTCTTTTTATTGCAACGCTATGCGGAGCTTTCATCAAATCACTGGCGGAACATGCCAGGTAAATGGACTTATTTCTGGTTGGAGATGACACAAATATGGCACAAGGGGTGTTTTCAGATTTGGTTAATATCGTGTGAAGCCGCGTGAAACCGCGTGAAACCGCGTGAAACCGCGTGAAACCGCGTGAAACCGCGTGAAACCGCGTGAAACCGCGTGAAACCGCGTGAAACCGCGTGAAGAATGGTGCGATAATAGGAACAAAAGGCAATAACTAAATCATTGTTTTTATTTTTTTTCTATAAAAAGCGAAGAGGTACCCCCAAAGATACCCCCATGTGTTCACTTCTAAAGATTTTTTGAATGTTTTTTATGCAGTGAACTTTATATTACTAGCAAAAAACGTTAGCAATTTCGTCTAACATCTTTGTTAATAGCCTTTTCAGGCCACCATGTTGGATTGATACCTAAGGCTAGTTCGTTTTGGCAATGTTGTTGAAGATCTTGCCAGAACGTTACTATTGCTGAACTGAACTCGTCAAAATCGGATTCTGTTATTTGTAGATTCTCATGGCTAGTTAACGCTTCTCCAAATAATTGCTGGTAATACTTTGGATACCGTTGCAACAGGGTCTCATGACCCACCCCATATCCATGTTTATATACATTTACAACAAGGCGGCAGGCATCTAGTAGATGAAAATATGGTTTATTTTTCACATCGAAACCTATCCACTCCATCAATTCTATAATTCGCTCAAAACTAGTACGCCAGACAATATCTTTTATAGCTTTTAACTTATTCCAATGACGAAATTCTCGAAGAATTAAATCACGCAACTGTTTATCGAACTGGTGGTACATTCCAGCATTCATAGCTAGAGTGACAGTATTTTTCATATCCATCAATGCATGCATATGTGCTATACCTATTTGTGTCGCATTTTCGCAAGCCTCTGCTGGATCATCTCTTTCAGGGTCAAAGTTTTTAGCCGTACGTTCGAGATATCTTTCCTCTTCCAGGTCACATTCAGCACTAAGATCTGAAAATTGTGATAGAAGTCTAGATTTAGCTTGCCCTACGTAAAAATTATGCGGATTAAGGACAACTCGAAGATCGAAGCAATCAAATGAAAAAATATTCATACCACCCTCAAAACTTTGTAAGTATAAATTATATCATTGTAATAAAATCATTATCTCGAAACTTAAAGGATTTAATTAATCATTACAAAAACATCTCGTCAGGATAGCGCTTATAATCGTACAAACTAACTAGTCTTTTATAGTCTGAAGGTAGAATTTCAAGTGCTACCCCCTCTCGCAGATAATCGGCCACATTATCTAAATTAATATTATCCACGTAAATATTGTAGAAAAGAATGCGCACAGTTTTATAAGTTTTAAATCCTAAAGCAAGTATTTCATCAACTGTATCGCAATCAATTTTCTCTGAAGGATCTATTGAGTCAAAATAAGTATTTAAGTTCCTTTCTTGGTTCTCTTTTAGATCTTCAATACCTTGAATTTCGTTACAAATGGTAGAAAAACCACGAGCAGTAAAATACTGATTACGCGAAACTTTTATTTTATTCAACAACAATATTAGAGCATCATTTCTTGAATCCATTATATCAAAGTAATTCATAACCATTTCTGAAGCTGATTGGTAATGATATGTAATTTTCTGAACTGAACCAACTGCCATAACTAATTCATCATTAGATAAACTATCCAAATCACCTACAATTTTTACTTTTACAGAACCTCCTTCTTTAATTTTTCTCATTACACTTTCAACTTTCCTAATATCCATAGATGAAACAGGAAGTTTAAGTCCTACCAATTCTTCAAAAACACCACTGAAGTTATCAGTTTTTATTTTATTAATTTTTATATTGCCGATATTTTCAATAACTACGTCATGTTCTAAAACTTCTAGAGAGTCACTACCTTCTTCACGTTCTATCAAAAGGAAATTCTTCCTGACTTTATCTGCCAAATCAGAATCCTTTGAAATGTACGAGAAAATAGTTTTTAATATATCTCTAATATTTTCATCGCTAATACTATAACCGATGAAAATAATTGGGTTGTGAATGAATAATGAAATTAATTGAGCCCTAATTAAATGATTGCTAACGCGAAATCTTTCATAATCCGATTCAGAGATTACAATTGACTCTGGATGAGATACACAACCATGTATTTTATAAACAGACCCGTAAGGGTTACTTAATAAAATATCGTTACCAATAATAGGTTTAAAACCAATTAGAGTCTCAATGAATCTATCATAATTTGTTGTGATAATGGACCCTATGTTTCTACTAGCCTTAGCAAATAACTCCATTTCTGTTGCATAACTTTCATTATTATTTGTTTCATGGAGATCAACAAGCTCAGATATAAATATTTTTATTCGACTAGCCGAGTAGTTTCCAGAAGCAGCATATTCATAGTATTGGTCATTTATGGATTTAAATTTCCCGTTCCTATCTGACTCTAATAATCTATTAAATTCAATTTCTATTTCACTTGCCACCTTTGGAAGATCAACCTCTCCCAATGAATTTGCATTCCTACCAGCCGAATCAAAATAGAAGTCATAGCTGCCTTTCATTTCATAAACAATTTTTTTTAACAGTTCAGGCCATGAGTACGTACCAGTTAAATATCGGCGACTGAAACCTGCACCAACAAACACAACTGGATGATTTACGTATGATCCCATGAACTCACTAAGTTTCATCTATCGTTCTCCTAAGAACAATTTCTGTAATTGATTTAACACAAAGCAACATTTTCAAGTGCATACAATTTTACTAACTAGCCTTCTACATCAGCTAATCACATTTTGATGCTTAAGACGCAACTTTTTACGATAAAAGTTGTGCATTAGGTCTTAAACTTTTATCCGCATTAGTCTCTGTTACACTGCATAAATCAGTTCATCTGGCTTATCGATTAGTAGTAAAAGAGCCAATCTTGCTCTAACTTCAGTAATGATAACTGTTTGAAGCAACTGTAACTTAGAGCGCGTTCAGCCAAAAATCCCCACTGGCAGTGCCGGTGAGTGACAAGTTTTGACAACTCATTCTGAACGCCAGCTTCCGGGTAAACTGGAACATCGATCTGAAAGAGGCTCGAGGATGGTTGCAAAGGGGGAGTGCTTAACACCTCCCCTTCACAAGTTCGCGTGCCTGAAGTTTTCTAAAGCGGTAGCGGTTGACACTTTACCCCTAGTTTTCCCTAGTAAGGCATAACAAACCATAACAGGCTGACACCTGCCCTGCTTCGCATCAGACCTTTACGCGTTGGCTGCAGCTGTTGTGCATGAGCGTTAGGATTCGTTAGGTTGAGTTTACACTTTTCCCTGTTTTTCACGAAAAAGTGTCAAGTTAGAGGAGTTAGGTTTGGCCGGGGGTTTACAGTTTTTCACCTGCCAGCAGACAGAGTGCCTTTAATCCTGTGTCGCTCCAGTCATCTAGGGTGTCGGGATGCATTGCGGCCACATAGGCCAGCTCGGAACGCAGGAAACGCAGACCACCAGCCATGTGATCTTTGCCATAGAAGCTGTGGGTTTCTTCATCCAGCCGGAAGAGAATCAGTACTTGCTCATCAGATTCGTGCTGTACATCAAAACCCAGCTCAGCGGCTGCTGCCTCTATCCGCTGGCCAGTATCAATATCAGCCGGCAGCGCTTTCCCGCCGTCATGCCCCAATACCCATGCGGCGGCCTGCGCCCACGTCATTGCATTGTGATGCTCACCAGCACCAGCACCAGCACCAGCACCAGCACCAGCACCAGCACCAGCACCAGCACCAGCACCAGCACCAGCAGAATTTTGTTTAGCCTGCGATGCGTCAACATCCACTTTATCGCCTGAAATTACAATTTCACCGCGGGCTATCCAGCCGTAAACAGTTTGCCGGCTGACGCCCATATGCCTGGCGTAGGCTGATTTACTTAACAGCATCCTGGTGTTTCCCTCCGAGCAGAAAAAAGCCGCCCTCAGGCGGCCTGCTTCTCTTGTGAATGTGTCTGCCGCTGACTGCCTTTGAGCATCGCGGTGACATGTTCGCTTAACTGGTCAAGGCCGGTCATGCGTGGCTGAACGTCTGACGGATCGTCATTCTTCCCGTAAACGAGATTGTTATACCAGGTTCGAACAGCTGTAATTTGTGCAACGTCTTTCCTTACCGCGTCGACCAGATCGCCAACCGCGCTAATCACCTGCCCGTTCTCTGATGCGATACGGGAGAAGGCGAGACGTTTTAGCTGTTCTGTTTCAAGCCCCGAACATACTGCGTGCGCCCGTAGTAAGGCATCTGACAGTTCAGAATGTTTTCCGCCGTGCATCGACAGCAGCATCTTTTCCTGACTACGGCAATCGAGTCTGGCAAATGCGAGGCGCATTTCGTTATCACGCATGAACCCCTGAACATCATCAGAGGCCAGTGGTTTAACCGGTGCCAGCTTGTTCATCAGGTAATCGAGAATATTTGAGGCCTGATCACTTACTGCTGCAGCTCCGCGAGTGAATGCTTTCAGTGTGTCTGGATTTTTGGCTTCACCTGCCCTGCGGTTTTTTGCCTGTTCGTTCAAATCAGGATCGTTGCGGATAACGTCCAGCAAATCCGCCTCAGCTTCGGCCTGCTGCGCCGTTGTCCTCAGGCTGGTGAGTTCGCCCGCCATGCCACGGAATAAAGCGGCCATCTGAGTATTTGGCGCAACAACCTTACCGGCATAACCCGCCAGCTCAATGCTGTGTTTCCCTATTATGATTGAGTAGCTCACTGGCCAGCCTCCATTTTAGATAACCCTGCATCAAATACCTTACGCGCAACAACATGGATTGATGGCGCGATGCCACCTGCCGGGCGTTTAGTTCCACTTGGGGGTACCTCTTTTAGACCGAACAGCAAATACCCCCATAAGTACCCCCAAACGACTGTAGATTTCAGGGAACTTTAGTAGACGTAGAAATACTAAAAGGGGCTGTAAAGCGCAGAGTATAAGGGGTTTTAGTGAACTTTAGTCGACTTGGGGAGACGTTAGAATGGTGCCGATAATAGGAGTCGAACCTACGACCTTCGCATTACGAATGCGCTGCTCTACCAACTGAGCTATATCGGCCCTGAAAGGCCGGCTACGAATGTAACCACGGGACAAAAGGTTAAAACTAACGGGGTGATGCGTCAATGGGCTTATGAATCAAGTGCCTGTTTTTGCATCACCCACGTTTTAATTACGCACGAATCGTATCATCGCCGTAGCCAATCCACTTGTAGGTGGTCAGGGCTTCGAGACCCATTGGCCCGCGCGCGTGCAGTTTTTGTGTACTCACTGCCACTTCTGCGCCCAAACCAAACTGTCCACCGTCGGTGAATCGCGTTGACGCATTCACGTAGACGGCAGAAGAATCTACTTCATTGATAAAGCGATTGCCGTGACTGAGCGTGCGGGTGAGGATCGCGTCCGAGTGCTGCGTACCGTGTTCACGAATGTGCTCAATGGCATCATCCAGATCCGCAACCACTTTTACGTTAAGATCCAGCGACAAATACTCGTCGTCATACTGCTCTGATTTTACGGCTTCAACTTTCGCCGGGCCACCCTGCAGCAGAGCTAACGCGCGGGCATCAGCGTGCAACGTCACGCCACTCTCGGCCATTTGCTGACTCAGCGCAGGCAAGAATGTGTCGGCAATACCCTGATGAACCAACAGCGTCTCGACCGTGTTACAGGTGCTTGGACGCTGGGTTTTAGCGTTGACGATAATCTTCAGCGCAGGCTCAATCTCGGCGCTGTCATCCACCACAATATGGCACACGCCAATACCGCCGGTGATTACCGGAATGGTCGATTGCTCGCGACACAGTTTATGCAGGCCCGCACCGCCGCGTGGGATCAGCATGTCGATGTATTTGTCCATGCGCAGCATTTCGTTAACCAGCGCCCGATCCGGGCTTTCAATCGCCTGAACGGCACCTGCTGGCAAACCGCACTCTTCCAGCGCTTGCTGAATCACTTTGACGGTGGCGGCGTTGGTGCGCCATGTCTCTTTGCCCCCGCGTAAAATGACAGCATTGCCGGTTTTCAGGCACAGAGAGGCGACGTCAACGGTGACGTTCGGACGCGCTTCATAGATCACGCCAACCACGCCAAGCGGCACGCGGCGACGTTCAAGGCGCAGGCCGCTGTCGAGTAGCCCACCGTCGATCACCTGCCCAACCGGATCGGCAAGATTGCACACCTGACGCACGTCATCGGCAATGCTTTTCAGACGCGCAGGGTTCAGCGCCAGACGGTCCAGCATCGCGTCGCTCAGGCCGTTAGCGCGGGCTTCGGCTAAATCTTGTTCGTTGGCGAGCAAAATCTGTTCTGACTGCCCTTCCAGATAATCAGCGATTTTTTCCAGAACGCGATTTTTCTCGCGGCTGGAAAGGAGCGCCAGCTTATAAGAGGCGGCTTTGGCAGCTGCGCCCATTTTTTCCAGCATGTTTGGCTCCTTAGCGAATAATCATATCGTCGCGGTGCACAGCGACCGGACCGTATTCGTAGCCCAGAATGGCGTCGATTTGTTGTGAGTGGTGGCCGGCAATGCGGCGCAGCGCGTCACTGTTATAGCGCGTCACACCGTGAGCGATGTCGCGTCCTTCAAGGTTACAGATACGAATCACTTCACCACGGGAGAAGTTACCTGTCACGCTTTTAATCCCTTTCGGAAGTAATGAGCTGCCTCTTTCCAGAATCGCGGCGGTGGCACCTTCATCGACGGTGATTTCACCGGCAGGCGGCGCGCCAAAGATCCAGCGTTTACGGTTTTCCAGCGGCGTGGCTTCGGCGTGGAAACGCGTGCCAACGGAAATGCCTTCCATCACGTCGCCAATCACCCCCGGACGGCTACCCGCAGCAATGATCGTGTCGATACCAGCGCGACACGCCACGTCAGCAGCCTGTAATTTCGTGCCCATACCACCTGTGCCCAGGCCCGACACGCTGTCACCGGCGATGGCGCGCAGCGCGTCATCAATACCGTGAACATCTTTTATCAGCTCGGCCTGCGGATTATTGCGCGGATCGGCGGTGAACAAACCCTGCTGATCGGTGAGCAGAAGTAGTTTATCGGCCCCGGCAAGAATTGCTGCCAGCGCGGAGAGATTATCGTTATCGCCGACTTTGATTTCAGCCGTCGCGACGGCATCATTCTCGTTAATGACAGGAACGATATTGTTATCGAGCAGCGCCCGCAGGGTGTCGCGCGCGTTCAGGAAACGCTCACGATCTTCCATGTCTGCACGGGTTAACAGCATCTGCCCCACGTGAATGCCATAGATTGAGAACAGCTGTTCCCACAGTTGAATCAGTCGGCTTTGTCCCACGGCGGCCAGCAGCTGTTTGGAGGCGATCGTCGCGGGCAGTTCGGGGTATCCCAGATGTTCACGCCCGGCAGCAATCGCCCCGGATGTGACGATCACGATACGGTGACCTGCGGCATGAAGCTGTGCGCACTGGCGGACAAGTTCAACAATGTGGGCGCGATTGAGGCGGCGCGATCCGCCTGTTAAAACACTGGTACCGAGTTTTACCACCAGCGTCTGGCTGTCACTCATGATTCTCTGCCATTCAACAATAAGGGAAAATGATGTAATCAGACGTTTTAACAGGACTCAGCGCCGTTGCCAACTGCCATAGCACAAAGCACGATAATTTGTTGTGCGGGATCAGGAAGCGTAGCGGCAGATGTTGACAGTTTTATTACCGAAAAAATAAATGTGACTTTTTTATACATATTCTTACTTTGTCATAAAACGTTCATCCCCGGACGATAAAAACCATCCTGTTTTTCACGGGGCAATAAGCCGAATCTTATTGCTCAGCGAATATTAGCGCGTTTTAAAAAACATCAGGATTGAAAATGAAAAAGAGCACTCTGGCATTAGTGGTAATGAGCGTTGTCGCATCCGCATCCGTACAGGCAGCTGAAGTTTATAATAAAAACGGAAACAAACTGGACGTGTACGGCAAAGTTAAAGCCATGCATTATATCAGTGATAATGATGCTAAAGACGGTGACCAGACCTACGTTCGTTTTGGCTTCAAAGGTGAAACGCAAATTAACGATCAGTTGACCGGTTACGGTCGCTGGGAAGCAGAATTCTCGGGTAACAAAGCCGAGAGCGATTCAACGCAGAAAACCCGTCTGGCGTTTGCTGGCCTGAAATTGAAAGATTTTGGCTCTCTGGATTACGGCCGTAACCTGGGCGCGCTGTATGACGTGGAAGCCTGGACCGATATGTTCCCGGAATTTGGCGGTGACTCTTCTGCTCAGACCGATAACTTTATGACCAAACGTGCCTCAGGCCTTGCGACATACCGCAATACCGACTTCTTCGGCGTGATTGATGGCCTGGATATGACCCTGCAATATCAGGGCAAAAACGAAGATCGTGACGCCAAAAAACAGAACGGCGACGGCTTTGGTACCTCTCTGACGTATGATTTCGGCGGCAGCGATTTCGCCGTCAGCGGCGCATACACCAACTCTGACCGTACCGACGATCAGAACCTGCTGGCGCGTGGCGATGGCAAAAAAGCGGAAGCCTGGGCAACGGGTCTGAAATATGACGCGAACGATATTTACCTGGCCGCAATGTATTCTGAAACGCGCAATATGACCCCAATTTCAGGTGGTTTTGCGAATAAAGCGCAGAACTTCGAAGTCGTCGCGCAATACCAGTTTGACTTTGGTCTGCGTCCATCACTGGGTTATGTGCAGTCTAAAGGCAAGGATATTGAAGGTATTGGCGATGAAGATCTGGTCAAATACATCGACGTCGGCGCGACCTATTATTTCAACAAAAATATGTCAGCGTTTGTTGATTATAAAATCAACCAACTCGACGACAAAAATAAACTGGGCGTGAACAACGATGACATCGTTGCGCTTGGTATGACCTACCAGTTCTAAATATTCAGATATAAAAAAACCCGGCGCGAAAGTGGCCGGGTTTTTTATTGCGCGATTTACGCGGAGAGCTTTACCTTTTCGTTGGTAAAATCATCAGCAGGTTCGAGCTTGAGTTCAAAGGTCTCCAGCAAAGCACGCGCTTTTTCATGGAATCCACGCAAGGTTTGCTCCAGACGCTCGACAACTTCCTTATCCTTAATGGTCGTCGCTTGCCAGTGGCCCGCTTTATTGAACAAACCAAAATGATAGGTGTAGGTGAAGCGTTTTTCTTCGGCTTCCATTTCCATCCACCAACCCCAGAATTCACGCTCTTCTGGAGCGGGTTGCACATTGACGCATACAGCCAGGCAGTCGAAAAAAAAGCGATTCTCTTCACACTGCTCTTCACGAATGTATGGGCCAAGAGCCATGAACTTCTTAATCAGTCTGCTTTTCGGGTGTCCACTCGGTAACGTCATTGCGATCTCCTTTTGTCAGTCCACTGTTTTACCAAACCATCAAAATTTAGCAATCTCTTAACACAATCTCTGCGTGATCCAACGTGTAATCTCTTTCAGCCCTTTGTCAAAGTTCTGATACACCGGACTGAAGGGGATCTCCAGCAGTTTGCCATCCGAAGATGACGACGTGATTAAACGCGACTCTTCTTCCGGGCTGAACGGGTCATTTTTCCAGAAACCCGACATCATCGGGGTTGGGCAACGACGCCCCAGCAAACCCTGTGTTTTTAACGAGTAACGGTTCAGTTCTACGCGCAGCGCTTCATCTGATGCATCATGCATGCCAAGGCGGCTTGCCAGTACGTCCAGATACATTTCCGGCACACTTGCCTGACGCTGCGGATCGCTGAGTAACGCGTGGACTACCGGCCCAAGACACGCGACCGCTTTCAGACGGGACGACTCCAGATACGCCAGGCGCACCGCGACGTTGGCCCCAAAACGGAAGCCAAATGCCGCCACGCGGGTGTGATCCACCCACGGAATATTCTCGAGCGCTTTCAGCGCATGCTGGTGCAGCAAACTGGAATCTTGCGTCAGTTTCCATTTCGATGAAAACCCGATCGACGGCATATCCAGCGTCAGCATCGCGATCCCTTTTGGTGCGAAGTAACGCTCAAACAGGCTGTAATAGTCAATTTGCAAGGAGTCGAGACCGCCGCACATCAGCACCGTCGGGAACGGGCCTTCGCCTGGTGGCATATGCAAGAATCCGGTCACCGATGCTCCGCCGGGGATAGGGAATTCGATTTCACGCATATTGCAGGGCAATCGCTGTGCCGCTTCTTCGTAAGCACGATTCGCCAGCGCCTGCGCTTGTTCAGCCAGGTCATCGCCTTTGAGATGGGGATAGGCCGCAATGCTGTAGAGATTGGCGGCGTGCAGCCAGTGTTGACCGCTGAGGGTTTGATCTGGCTCCTGCGTCGCCTTTTGCTGCCAGACCATCGCCTGCGTGGCCCACTCGTAGATCCAGTTTCCGCCACGATACCCCACAACGGTATCGTAAAGTTCACTGTCGGTACGGTCGGCTTCGCTCATGACGATACGTGCCTGGACTTCGAGGATCTCACGCGCGTCAATACCGCGCCAAATCCACATCAGGCGGTTGATCATGCGATACCAGTGCGGCACGGTTTTGCCATCCAGAGCGGACTGAACTGCGGGCTGAGTGCCGGGGTTGAAACGACGCACCAGCGTCGACGTTTCCGGGTGCTTGAAACGGGGTTTGAACAGGGTTTCGCTGAGATTCGCCTGAGTCATTGCGCTCTGCCTCCATGATGACGTGTCATAGCGGCTATTGTAACGCGGTGCAGGCTAAATAAAACAACGCCCGGCATCACCGGGCGTTAAAAATAATGTCGAGGCGGTATTAGCGGCCTGAAATTGGCGGGACGAAGGCCACGCCCATATCCCATGGCTGTTCAATCCAGGTATCCTGCGGGATGTCGATAACGTAATCGTCAACCAGCGGCTGACCGGCCGGTTTAGCGAAAATCGTGACGAAATGCGCTTTTGGATACATGTCGCGGATCGCAACGGCGGTACCGCCGGTGTCGACCAGATCATCAATCACGATAAAGCCTTCGCCATCGCCTTCAGCGCGTTTCAGCACGGTCAGCTCACGCTGGTTATCATGGTCATAGCTGGAGATGCAAACGGTATCCACATGACGAATACCCAGTTCACGAGCCAGCAGTGCGCCTGGCACCAAACCGCCACGGCTAACGGCAATAATGCCTTTCCACTGTTCAGAAGGCATCAGACGCGCAGCAAGCTTGCGGGCGTGAATCTGCAACATGTCCCAGGTGACGACGTATTTTTCGCTCATGTGAAGTGTCCCAGCCTGTGTATATACGGCTTAAAAAGTGTTCGAGGGGGAAATAGGTTGCGCGAGATTATAGAGATCTGACGCGCTAAAAACCAGTATAAAGCGGCGCTGGCCGGAGTTTTTACTTGCATTATGCTAGCAGCAGACGGAGAAAGTGGTATTCTCGACCTTATCTCGCAAGCCCGACTTGTGGTGACTATTAATCTGCTAACCCTGTGACCTGCAAGCTTGTTGCAGCGCCACGACAAGGAGACTCATCGTGTCTGAACTGTCTCAATTATCTCCACAGCCGCTGTGGGATATTTTTGCCAAAATCTGTTCCATTCCTCACCCGTCCTATCACGAAGAACAGCTTGCCGAACATATTATGGGCTGGGCGAAGGAAAAAGGCCTGCACGCTGAACGCGACCAGGTTGGCAATATTCTGATTCGTAAAGCGGCTACCGCAGGGATGGAAAACCGTAAACCGGTTGTGCTTCAGGCGCACCTGGACATGGTTCCGCAGAAGAACAACGACACCGAACACGACTTCACCAAAGATCCGATTCAGCCGTACATTGACGGTGAGTGGATCAAAGCGCGCGGCACTACGCTTGGCGCAGACAACGGTATCGGTATGGCATCTGCGCTGGCCGTGCTGGCCGACGATCGCGTTGAACACGGTCCGCTTGAAGTGCTGCTGACCATGACCGAAGAAGCGGGCATGGACGGCGCATTTGGTTTGCAAGCCAACTGGCTGCAGGCGGATATCCTGATCAACACCGACTCCGAAGAAGAAGGTGAGATCTACATGGGTTGCGCAGGCGGGATTGATTTTATCTCTACGCTGCCGCTGTCCCGTGAAGCGGTTCCGGCTGGTTTCCAGACCTTCAAGCTGACGCTGAAAGGGCTGAAAGGCGGTCACTCAGGCGGTGATATTCACCTGGGCCTGGGCAATGCCAACAAACTGCTGGCGCGCTTCCTGGCGGGTCATGCAGACGAACTGGATCTGCGTCTGGTGGATTTCAACGGCGGTACGCTGCGTAACGCGATCCCGCGTGAAGCCTTCGCGACCGTTGCCATTGCCGCGGATAAAGTCGATGCGCTGAAAAACCTCTCGACCGAGTATCTGGATATCCTGAAAAACGAACTGGCCGCGAAAGAGAAAAATCTGACCGTGGTTCTGGAAGCCGTCTCCAGCGATAAAGCGGCGCTGACCAAACAGTCACGCGACAGCTTTGTCCAGTTGCTGAACGCAACGCCAAACGGCGTGATTCGCAACTCTGACGTGGCGAAAGGCGTGGTGGAAACCTCCCTGAACGTGGGCGTTGTGACCATGAGCGACGACAGCGCAGAAATCATCTGCCTGATCCGTTCTCTTATCGACAGCGGTAAAGAGTACGTGGTGAGCATGCTGGAATCATTGGGCAAACTGTCTGGCGCGAAAACGTCCGCTAAAGGCAGCTACCCAGGCTGGCAGCCAGACGCAAGTTCTCCGGTGATGGCACTGGTGCGCGAGACTTATCAGCGTCTGTTCAACAGCACACCAAATATTCAGGTGATCCACGCCGGTCTGGAGTGCGGTCTGTTCAAAAAACCGTACCCGGATATGGATATGGTGTCCATTGGGCCGACCATCACCGGGCCGCACTCCCCGGATGAACAGGTTCATATCGAAAGCGTGGGCCACTACTGGACGCTGCTGACCGAACTGCTGAAATCCATTCCGGCAAAATAATCGCCCTCTCTTAAGAGAGTGACATGAAAAGCCCGGTTAGCGCCGGGCTTTTTATAGCCCCAGCACCAGTTGTCGCTCAATCTGCGGATCGAGCAGCGTGACATGCAGGCCCACCAGCCTGACTCCCCTTCCCGCGCGGCGTTCTTGCCAGGTTTTCTTTGCGGTCGCAATCAGATCGTCTTTGTTGAGTTTCGGCCAGACGTGTTCCTGCGTGGTTTGCTGGAAATCGTTAAATTTCAGCTTCACGCCCTGGCGCGCAATCAGCAGATCCGGCTTCACTTTTGCCAGCCGCCGTTCCAGCTCGGGATAAAGCTGTTCGGTGATAATCGTTTCGCATTCGCTCCAGTCGTGAATATCGTCTGCCAGCGTGCGCTCGACACCCACGGATTTGCGCAGGCGTTCATTGTTGATACTGCGCTCGTCAATCCCCTGACTGCGCTCCCACAGCACGCGCCCAAACTTACCAAAACGCTTGAGCAGCATTGCCAGATCGCTTTTCTGCACGTCTTCACAGGTGCGCAGCCCCAGGTTTTCCAGCTTAGCGGCGGAGACTTTGCCGACACCGGGGATTTTACTCAGCGGCAGAGTTTTCAAAAAATGGGGAACCGCATCGGGCGTGATCACGTACTGGCCGTTAGGTTTGTTGAGATCCGAGGCGATTTTGGCGAGAAACTTTACCGGCGCGATTCCCGCCGAAGCGGTGAGATTCAGTTCATCAGAAATGGTCTGGCGGATCTCTTGTGCCATTAGCGTGGCGGAACCGTGGCAGTGCGGGCTGTCCGTCACATCCAGATAAGCTTCGTCCAGCGACAGCGGTTCAATAAGCGAGGTGTAACGGGAGAAGATTTCCTGAATACGAACCGAGGCCTCTTTATAAGCGTCGAAACGGCCGGGTAGCAGAATCAGTTGAGGGCAGAGCTTGAGCGCCATCGCTGTAGGCATTGCGCTACGCACGCCAAATTTGCGCGCCGGATAATTGGCGGTGCTGATTACGCCACGCTTGACGCGGCTACCGCCAATCGCGATGGGGACATCCCGCAACGCCGGATTGTCTCGCATCTCCACTGCGGCAAAAAAGCAGTCCATATCGACATGGATTATTTTGCGCATAGTAAGCCCTCACTCATCACTGGATAAGTATACAGTAAAAGTTTGAGTATTGAGAAGCACTCTGTCACGCAGGCAATTGCCCGAATAAGGCGCGCTTTTACACTGTTCTTACAGTTATTCCGCCGCGAATGCGGTATAAAGAAAACTATTTTGTAAACTCATGGCTTCGCGCTTGCGAAAAAATTCAGCGATGCTAATGTGAGCGCTCCTAATCCAGATAATTCTGATTTCGGGTCTCTTTTGCCGTCCTGGCAAGTTGGTTTGGCTTTATCAAGGAACTTGTAGTATGCGTAAAATCGCATTGTTCATTGCGATGCTTCTGATTCCGTGTCTCTCGTTTGCTGGGCTATTAAGTAGCAACAGTTCAACAACACCAATCAGCAAAGAATATAAACAGCAGTTAATGGGATCACCGGTTTATATTCAGATCTTCAAGGAAGAACGCACACTCGATCTATTTGTCAAAATGGGCGAGACATATCAACTGCTTGATAGCTACAAAATCTGTAGTTATTCCGGCGGGTTAGGTCCGAAACAGCGTCAGGGTGATTTCAAAAGTCCTGAAGGGTTCTACACCGTTCAACGTAATCAGCTCAAACCTGACAGCCGCTTTTATAAAGCCATTAATATCGGCTTCCCGAACGCCTATGACCGTGCACACGGTTACGATGGCAAATACCTGATGATTCACGGTGCCTGTGTGTCTATTGGCTGTTATGCCATGACGGACGGCGGTATTGATGAGATTTTCCAGTTTGTGACTGGCGCACTGGTGTTTGGTCAGGCGGGCGTGCAGGTGAGCATTTATCCGTTCAGAATGACGGATGCCAACATGCAGCGCCATAAGTTCTCGACCTACTCGGAGTTCTGGAAACAGCTAAAACCGGGCTATGACTACTTCGAGCAGACGCATAAACCGCCAACCGTTTCGGTTGCAGATGGACGCTACATCGTCAGCAAACCGCTGAGTCACGAAGTCGTCCATCCACAGCTGGCGTCAAATTACGCGGTCCCCGAGACAAAATAAGACCCACTCGCCTGGCATAATCTTTTGCCAGGTTTCATTGCCCGTCAGTGGCTGAGTGGCGATCACCGTAACCACATCGTTAGGTGTGGTCTCCGTTTGAAAATCAATTTCCACATCCTGATCGAGCAGCTTCGCGACACCAAACGGCGCGCGGCGCGTTATCCAAAACAGATTGGTCGAGCAGAACGCCATCACGTAGCGCCCATCCGACAGCAGCATATTAAAGACCCCCTTCTCACGCAGCTCACAGGCCAGCGAGCCGATGTATTTGAACACGGCGGTCATGTTGGTCGGCGTACGCGGATAGCGCTCAGCAAGCTTATGCAGCAGCCAGCAAAACGCCTTTTCACTGTCGGTTTCACCCACTGGGCGGAAATTGCCCGTCTGCAGCGTTTTATAACCCGTCAGCTGTCCGTTGTGCGCGTAGGTCCAGTTACGGCCCCACAGTTCACGGGTAAAAGGATGGGTATTTTCCAGCGCCACTTCACCGCGATTCGCCTGACGAATATGCGCGATCACCGAGCGGGATTTGATCGGGTAATCCTGTACCAGTTTGGCTATCGGGGAGTTAAAGCTCGGTTGCGGATCTTTGAACGTGCGACAGCCTTTGCCTTCGTAGAAGGTAATGCCCCAGCCGTCTTTATGCGGCCCGGTTCCTCCACCACGTTGCACCAGCCCGGTGAAACTAAAGCAGATATCGGTTGGCACATTGGCGCTCATCCCGAGCAATTCGCACATACATCACCTCCAAAAACGCCTGAACGCGAGAAGGCGTAATGGTTACAGCCAGTCTGGATGCGGACAGCGCGCGACACCCGGCACGTACCTGTGTACGTCACAAGTGCGAGCACTGCCCGGCTTCAAAATGGCAAACAAAAGAGCCGTCTTACTTAACCATCTCTTTTTCGATCAACTGAATCAGGATATGAATCACTTTGATGTGAATCTCCTGAACGCGGTCGGCGTAGCCGAAGTGCGGCACACGAATTTCAATATCCGCTGAACCTGCCATCTTACCGCCATCTTTACCGGTCAGAGTGATGACTTTCATCCCCTTCTCACGCGCCGCTTCGATCGCTTTGATCACGTTTGCGGAGTTACCAGAAGTGGAAATACCCAACAGAACGTCACCTTCACGACCAACCGCTTCAACGTAACGAGAGAAGATATGGTCATAACCGAAGTCGTTACCCACGCAGGAGATGTGGCTGACGTCAGAAATCGCAATCGCCGGATAGCCCGGACGGTTTTCACGGTAGCGACCGGTCAGCTCTTCTGCAAAGTGCATCGCATCGCAGTGAGAGCCGCCGTTACCGCACGAGATCACTTTGCCGCCCGCTTTAAAGCTGTCCGCCAGCAGAACCGCCGCGCGCTGAATTGCATGAATATTGGCTTCATCTTTCAGAAAGTTAGCTAACGTTTCCGCTGCTTCGTTCAGTTCGTTACGAATAAGATCCTGGTACATGAGGATAATCCTTCAGTATTGATGAAATAACTTACGGAGTGTACCGGATAGCGATAAAAGCGAGAAGCTAAAGCCATGCGAATCATCCGGCGTTTTGATGATTCGTGCCTGCCACACCCTGAACATTGTGAACCAGGTTGTAATTATTTTGTGAACGTATTGCTAAAAGAAATAACATCCACTACAACCATATCATCACAAGTGGTCAGACCTCCTACAAGACAGGGAGCTTTTCTTTATGATGATTTTGAGCATTCTCGCAACCGTTGTTCTGCTCGGTGTGCTGTTTTATCACCGCGTAGGTTTACTTCTGAGCAGCCTGATTTTACTGGCCTGGACCGCTGCGCTGGGTCTTTCGGGCCTGTGGACCATCTGGCTTGTCCTGCCGTTGGCCATCATCCTGCTGCCGTTGAACGTACCGGCGATGCGTAAGTCGATGATTTCCGCACCCGTTTTTAAAGGCTTCCGTAAAGTGATGCCGCCGATGTCACGCACCGAAAAAGAAGCAATCGACGCGGGCACAACCTGGTGGGAAGGCGACCTGTTCCAGGGAAATCCTGACTGGAAAAAACTGCACAACTATCCGCAGCCGCGTTTAACGGCCGAAGAAGTGGCCTTTATCGACGGCCCGGTTGAAGAAGCATGCCGCATGGCGAATGACTTCCAGATCACCCATGAAATGGCCGATCTGCCGCCGGAGCTGTGGGCGTTCCTGAAAGAGCATCGCTTCTTCGCGATGATCATCAAAAAAGAGTACGGCGGTCTGGAATTCTCCGCTTACGCTCAGGCTCGCGTCCTGCAAAAACTGGCAGGTGTCTCCGGGATTCTGGCGATCACCGTCGGCGTACCAAACTCGTTAGGCCCGGGCGAATTGCTGCAACATTACGGCACTGAAGCGCAAAAAGATCACTATCTGCCGCGTCTGGCGCGTGGACAGGAAATTCCATGCTTCGCGCTGACCAGCCCGGAAGCCGGTTCTGATGCCGGTGCGATCCCGGATACCGGCGTGGTCTGTATGGGCGACTGGCAGGGTCAGCAGGTGCTCGGTATGCGCCTGACCTGGAACAAACGCTATATCACCCTTGCGCCTATCGCGACCGTACTGGGTCTGGCCTTTAAGCTCTCTGACCCCGACAAACTGCTGGGCGATGAAGAAGATCTGGGCATTACCTGTGCGCTGATCCCAACCTCCACGCCGGGCGTTGAAATTGGTCGCCGCCACTTCCCGTTGAACGTCCCGTTCCAGAACGGCCCAACCCGTGGCGAAGACATCTTTGTGCCGATTGATTACATCATCGGCGGTCCGAGCATGGCGGGTCAGGGCTGGCGGATGCTGGTGGAATGTCTGTCGGTCGGCCGCGGAATCACCTTGCCGTCAAACTCGACCGGCAGCCTGAAGTCTGTGGCGATGGGTATCGGCGCCTACGCGCACATTCGCCGCCAGTTCAAAATCTCCATCGGCAAGATGGAAGGTATCGAAGAGCCGCTGGCGCGTATCGCGGGTAACGCTTACGTGATGGACGCCGCTGCATCGCTGATCACTTACGGCATCATGCTCGGTGAAAAACCAGCGGTGCTGTCGGCTATCGTGAAGTATCACTGTACCCACCGCGCACAGCAGTCAATTATTGATGCAATGGATATCGCGGGCGGCAAAGGCATCATGCTCGGCGAGAGCAACTTCCTGGCACGTGGATATCAGGGCGCACCGATTGCCATCACCGTTGAGGGGGCTAACATTCTGACCCGCAGCATGATGATCTTCGGTCAGGGCGCGATTCGCTGCCATCCGTATGTGCTGGAAGAGATGGCGGCGGCGCAGAATAACGACGTCAACGCCTTCGATAAGCTGCTGTTTAAGCATATCGGCCACGTGGGCAGCAACAAAGTGCGCAGCTTCTGGCTCGGCCTGACGCGCGGTTTGACCAGCGCCACGCCAACCGGTGATGCAACCAAACGCTATTACCAGCACCTGAACCGTCTGAGCGCTAACCTCGCGCTGCTGTCTGACGTGTCGATGGCCGTCCTGGGCGGCAGCCTGAAGCGCCGCGAGCGTATTTCTGCCCGTCTCGGCGATGTGTTAAGCCAGGTCTTCCTCGCGTCTGCCACGCTGAAACGCTACGACGATGAAGGCCGTCACGAAGCGGATCTGCCGCTGGTGCACTGGGGCGTACAGGATGCGCTGTATAAAGCAGAACAGGCGATTGACGATCTGCTGGCGAACTTCCCGAATCGACTCGTTGCAGGCGCGTTGCGCGTGGTGATCTTCCCGACCGGGCGTCACTATCTCGCCCCGTCCGATAAGCTCGATCACAAAGTGGCGAAGATCCTGCAGGTTCCAAGCGCGACGCGCTCGCGTATTGGTCGCGGTCAGTACCTGACGCCAAGCGAGCACAATCCGGTCGGTCTGCTGGAAGCGGCGCTGCTGGATGTCATGGCTGCCGATCCGATCCACCAAAAGATCTGCAAACAGCTGGGTAAAAACCTGCCGTTTACGCGTCTGGATGCACTGGCAGAACAGGCGCTGGCGGGTGGAATTATCGATCACACCGAAGCCGCCGTTTTGATTAAAGCCGAAGAGAGCCGTCTGCGCAGTATCAACGTCGATGATTTCGAGCACGACGAGCTGGCAACCAAGCCGGTAAAGCTGCCGGAGCAGGTCCGCAAACCTGAAGCGGCATAACCCGCTGCGATCCCAACCACCCCGCCCTGTGCGGGGTTTTTTATTGCCACATTTTCTCATTGCCCCGTGCTACAGTGTCAAAATGCTGTCTGACGAGGAGTCTGAATTGTGCCTGGTTTGAAGATTACCCTACTGCAACAACCCCTGGTGTGGATGGATGGCCCTGCCAACCTGCGCCATTTTGATCGCCAGCTCGAAGAGATTTCCGGGCGCGATGTGATTGTTCTTCCAGAAATGTTCACGACCGGCTTCGCCATGGAGGCGGCAAAACTGTCTCTGCCGCAGGACGACGTGGTCGCCTGGATGCATACCAAGGCTCGGCAAACCAATGCCCTCGTAGCCGGAAGCGCGGCGCTGCAAACCGATCGCGGCCCCGTTAACCGTTTCCTGCTGGTCGAGCCGGACGGGACGCTGCACTTTTACGACAAACGCCATCAGTTCCGCATGGCGGATGAACATCATCATTACGAAGCGGGTCACGAGCGGGTGATCTTTGAGTGGCGCGGCTGGCGGATCCTGCCGCTGGTGTGTTACGACCTGCGCTTCCCTGTGTGGTCACGCAACCGCAACGATTACGATCTGGCGCTGTACGTCGCCAACTGGCCAGCCCCGCGCTCGCTGCACTGGCAGGCGCTGCTGGTGGCGCGCGCAATTGAAAATCAGGCGTATGTCGTCGGCTGTAATCGCGTCGGCACGGACGGTAACGGACACCACTATCGCGGTGATAGCCGGGTGGTGACTCCACAGGGAGAAGTGCTGGCGACGGCAGAGGCGCATCAGGCGACGCGTATTGACGCCGAACTGTCGCTGACGGCGCTGAAAGAGTATCGGGAGAAGTTTCCTGCATGGCAGGATGCAGATCCGTTTAATATTGGTTAAGTTTTTGAAGCATTAATGCGACGAAGAGTTTAAGAAACAGCGAGCGTTGCAGCGATGACCTTGTCCGGCTGTAAATCGCCGAAGTGTTTCCGTAGGGCCGGGGCGACGCGCAGGGAAGCGCGGAGAGGGCGTGACCTGCATGGATGCAGGATCGCGTCCGACCCGAAAGCCTGAAGGGATAAGCTGAGGGAACCGCATCGCGGCGATTTTCTTGCCGGAAGCCAGGGTGGTGGCGAATGAGCCACCCTGGCACGTTCACGTGTTCAGTGATGAAAGATAAGGATGGAACGTGAAGTGAACGGAACCGACAACAAAGTCACCTAACGCCCCTTTCCTGAGTGAGCGGGCCAGTATAGCTGGCCCAATACGCCCGTTAACACCGGGAATACATCAACTCACTAACGCCTGTCCATCTTTGCGGCTTTCGGTTGCCGCAACGTAATGCCCTTCCGGCATGCGGTAAATCACCTGCGCACCGCCGAAGTTGTATTCCTGCAACGGATCTTCCACCACAATCTGATGCCCGCGCTCGCGCAGCGCCGCAATCGTATTGCGATCAAACGTCGATTCGACCATCACTTCCCTGCCCTGCACCACGCGCCAGCGCGGCGCATCGATTGCCGCCTGCGGGTTTTGTCCATGCAACATAATGCGCAGCGCCATTTGCATATGCCCTTGCGCCTGCATCGGGCCGCCCATCACGCCAAATGACATCAGCGGCTGACCGTTTCCATCCATCGCAAAGCCCGGAATGATGGTGTGGAACGGACGCTTGCCGCCCGCCAGCGCGTTCGGATGTTTTGGGTCGAGCACAAAACCGCAGCCACGGTTTTGCAGGCTGATGCCGGTATCCGGGACAACCACGCCGGAGCCAAAGCCCATAAAGTTCGACTGGATAAAGGAGATCATCATGCCGCTGGAATCGGCCGCGGAAAGGTAAACCGTCCCGCTTTGCGTCGGCGCGCCATAGGTGAAATCTGATGCCTTATCGTGGTCAATCTGTGCCGCGCGCGATGCCAGATACTCATCGGTCAACAACGCTTTCGCCGCGAACTCCATGTGCTCTTCGTCGGCCACGTAACGATCCAGATCGGCCAGCGCCAGCTTCATCGCTTCGATTGACAGATGCAGCGACTGCACGGAATCCGGGTGATGGCGCTCAATCCCGCACTGTTCGAGAATCCCGAGAGCAATCAGCGTCGCAATCCCCTGACCGTTTGGCGGTAGCTCTTGTACCGAGCCGCCCGCGAAATCACGCGACAACAGTTCAACCCAATCGACGCGATGATTCGCCAGATCCTCAGCCGTCAAATGCGCGCCGTGCTCTTTGGCAAAGGCGGCAATTTTCTGCGCCAGTTCGCCACGATAGAACGCTTCACCGTTGGTTTTGGCAATCAGCTCCAGGGAATGGGCCTGCGCCGGATTACGGAAAATCTCACCGACGCGCGGAGCGCGGCCTTCTGGGGCAAAACAGGCGCTAAAGCCAGGCTGATCTTTCAGTTTGTTATAGCCGCGCTGCCACAGATGACCAATCAGCGGTGAAACCGGGAAACCGTTGCGTGCATACTCAATGGCCGGTTGCGCCAGTGTCGTCATCGGCAGCGTGCCGAAACGTTCTGCCAGCGCCACCCAACCAGACACCGCGCCGGGTACGGTAACGGCATCCCAGCCAAGCTCTGGCATGGCGGTTTTGCCAGCGAACAGATCCGCATGCCAGCTGGCAGGCGAACGGCCCGAAGCGTTTAAACCGTGCAGTTTTTTACCGTCCCAGACGATGGCAAACGCATCGCTGCCAATTCCGTTGCCGGTAGGCTCAACGACGGTGAGCGCCATGGCCGTTGCAATCGCGGCGTCAACGGCATTGCCGCCGAGCTGCAGCATGCGCATCCCAGCCTGCGCCGCCAGGGGCTGAGAGGTGGCGACCGCATTGTGCCCCATCATCGGAGGGCGTCGTGACGCGTAACCGGTTGTAAAATCAAGCGCTTTGGTCATCATGACTCCTTAGTCGTGGCGCGGATCGAGCGCATCGCGTAGCCCGTCGCCGAGTAAATTAAAGCCCTGCACCGCCAGGAAAATAGCGATGCCAGGAAAAATGGACATCCAGGGGGATTGTTCCAGGAAACCTTTTGCCGTGTTGAGCATCGAGCCCCACGATGGGTTTGGCGGCTGTTGGCCCAGGCCGAGGAACGACAGACTGGCTTCGGCGATAATCGCGGAAGCAATTGCCAGCGTGGCCTGCACCAGAATCGGTGACATCACGTTTGGCAGCACGTATTTGATGATGATCCAGCGATCCGGCAGGCCAATTGCGCGGGCCCCGTCGATGTACTCTTCGTTGCGGATGGCGATCACCTGACCGCGCGTCAGTCGGGCAAAGATCGGCATGGCGGATAAACCGATAGCGATCATCGCATTGGTCAGGCTTGGACCTAAAAATGCGCCCAGCGCGATCGCCATGATCAGGAACGGACAGGCTAGCAGCGCTTCGATAAACCGCGAAATGACGCCGTCCCAGATCCCCTGGAAATAACCGGCCACCAGCCCCAACGGCACACCGATCACCACCGCGATCACCACAGACATACAGCCCGCCATCAGCGACGTGCGCGCCCCCCAGACAATACGCGAGAGAATATCGCGGCCCAGTTCGTCGGTGCCAAACCAGAACAGTTCAGACGGCGGTTTGCGCACCGCCAGAAAGTTGGCTTTGACCGGATCGAACGGCGCGAGCCACGGCGCCAGGAGCGCAATCAGCACAAAGATGCCGACCACGACGGCGCCAATCACCGCGCTTTTATTGGCGAGGAATTTCTTCAGCACCCGGTTTTGCGCGCGCGGCAGCACGGGCGCAACGGTTTGAGTGGTCATTTCCGCCATGATTAGCCTCGCATTTTCGGGTTGATGAGAACGTAAAGCACGTCAGCCAGCAGGTTCAGCAGCAGGAAACCTATTGCGACGATCAACACCACACCCTGCACCACCGCGTAATCACGGTTGAACACGGAATCGACAATCATTTTGCCAAAGCCGGGGATCGTGAAGACCTGCTCTGTCAGCACCGCTCCGCCCAACAATTCGCCGAACAGCAGCGTGGTGAGCGTGATAACCGGCACCAGCGCGTTACGAAAGGCGTGCTTGAGGATCACTGCGTTTGGCAGCAGCCCTTTAGCGCGCGCCGTACGAATGTAATCCGCTTTCAGCACCGCAATCATCGACGCGCGCGTGTGACGCATCAGCGTTGCCGCAAGCCCCGTTCCGAGTACGGACGCGGGCAGTAACAGTGTGCGCAGGTTTTGCAGCGGATCCTCGCTGAACGGCACATAGCCAGAAGCAGGAAGCCACTGCAAATTGACCGAGAACACCAGGATCAACAAGATCCCCAGCCAAAAGTGCGGTATCGAGATCCCGGAGATCGCCACAAAATTTGCCCCGTGATCGACCCAGGTATTTTTGTTGACCGCCGCGAGGATCCCCATGCCGATACCAAACACCAGCGCGATGATCATCGCCAGCAATGACAGCTCCATCGTGACCGGCAATTTGCTGGCAATCAGCTGCGTCACCGGTTCATGTGTGCGTAAGGAGACACCAAGATCGCCCTGCAACGCGCGCGTCAGCCAGTCGAAATACTGCACCGGCAGCGGCGCATCCAGGTTCAGTTCCGCGCGCAGTTGAGCGATGACCACCGGGTCACGCTCTTCCCCTGCCATGGCGATGAGCGGATCGCCGGGCAGCAATTTTTGCAGCCCGAAAACCATCATGCTGACAAGCAGTAACGTTGGGATCGCCAGCAGCAGGCGTTTACAAATCAGTTCCAGCATGGTTTCTCCTCACACCCTCGTTACTTCGCAAGCGTTAAGCCCGCCAGACGCACGATGCCATCTGGATACGGTTTGAAGCCCTGCACGCTTTTATTTAGGCCAAAAATACGCGGCTCAAAATAGAGGTAAGCGATGGGCATATCCGTCTGCAGTTGCTTAACCACCTTGTCGTACAGCGGCTGGCGCGCCGCAGGGTCGGTATTCAAACGAGCTTGAGTCAGCCATTCATCCACCTGCGCGTTGCTGTACCGACCGTCATTCAGGTTGCCTTTGCTGTTAATAAAGCCGTAGATGCTGCCGTCCGGATCCGGGCGACCAGACCAGCCGGAGAAGCTCAGCTGGTAATCGCCGCTTTGCTGACGATCCAGCAGCGTAGCGAATTCAGTCATTTGCAGATTCAGATTAAAGCCCGCTTCCGCCACCATCGCCTGTAAGACCTGGCCCACCTGCTGCGAGGTTGGGTTGTTTGGCACCAGCAGATTCACATTAAGCGGAGCGTTAATGCCTGCCGCTTTCAGCAGTGATTTTGATTTTTCAACGTCGCGCGCCGGGACGGGCACGTTGACGTGGTAGGGACTGACCGGTGAGAACGCCTGGTTTGCCGGAGTATACAGCCCTTCAAACACCACCTGATTCAGCGCGTCGCGGTCAATCGCCAGCGAGAACGCTTCACGTACGCGGGCGTCTTTGAACGGATCGTTCGCCGGGACTTTGCCGTTGTTGATGTTGAACGTGATGCCCTGATATCCCAGCCCGGTGACTTTTGCCAGCGCCAGCTTGCTGTCCGCTTCGACCGTTTTCACGTCGCTTGCCGCCACGCCTTCGGTCAGATCCAGATCGCCCGCACGCAAGTTCGCCAGACGCACAGAGGCATCCGGGATCGGCAGATAGATGATTTTGTCGAAGTGATACGCGCCTTTATTCCAGTAATTGTCGAAACGACTCAGAACGATGCGATCCTGCGAGACGCGGCTATCGAATTTGTAAGGCCCGGAGCACACCGGATGCGCGGCAAAATCAGGCTTCGCTGCCGCTTCTGGCGCCATCATCGCCCCTGCACGGTCGGTTAGCTGCATCAGCAGCGCGGCGTCAGGCGTTTTCAGGTGAATCGCAATTTGGGTTGGGCTTTTGACTTCGACGGATTCGATTGACGAAATTTCGCTTTTACGCAGCGAGCCTTTCAGCGTTAACGCGCGGTCGAGGTTATATTTCGCGGCTTTCGCATCAAACTTCTCGCCATCGTGGAAGGTTACGCCTTCACGCAAATTCATGGTCAGCGTTTTGTTGTCATCGCTCCACGACCAGTCTTTCGCCAGGCCCGGCACCACTTTCAGATTTTCATCCACGTCCACCAGCCTGTCGCACAGGGAGGCAAACACGAAGCGGCCATAGTAGGTGCGCGCCAGATGCGGATCGAGCATATCCGGATCCGCGCCCAGACCGATTCGCAGGACGCTTTCTGCGTGTGCGGGAACGGCCGCACCAAGCAACATTACACTTCCCAGTACGGTCAAAAGAGAATTACGCATTGTCATTATCATGAGTTCCTTGCTGGAAGAGACGAGTGAGTTGCCGCATGTTCGAACAGCGCGCGGCGGCGCAAAAAGGCTGCGGATGGCGGTGCTATCTGGATAACACTGCGATCGCGATTGATCTCCTGCCAGCGATGACAGGCGACCTGACGTCCCCCTTCCAGAACCTGATCGATAGGTTCTACCTGGCGGCATTCATCCGTGACGTAAGGACAGCGGGTGTGGAATCGACATCCGGTTGGTGGGTTTGCCGGGTTCGGCAAATCCCCTTGTAATAGCGGCGTAGTGCGCTGCGCGCCCGGCTGCATTTGCGGTGCGGAAGCAATCAGCGCCTGAGTGTATGGGTGTAGCGGTGCGTCAAAAATTTCATCAACGGTCGCCAGCTCAACGATTTGCCCGAGGTACATGACTGCCACGCGGTCGCTCATATGGCGGATCACCGCCAGACCGTGCGCCACAATCACCATCGTCAGGCCCAACTGATGTTTCAGGCTTTCCAGTAGATTCACGACCTGTGCCTGCACGGAAACATCCAGCGCCGACACCGGCTCATCGCCGAGCAACAGCTTTGGTCCTGACGCGAGCGCACGCGCAATCCCGATGCGCTGGCGCTGGCCGCCGGAAAACTCATGGGGATAACGCCCGGCCCAGGCGGCGGGTAGTCCAACGGTTTTGAGCAGTTCCGCCACGCGATACTGGCGGTCGGCTTTTTTCATGTTCTGATGCAACCACAGCGGCTCACCGACGATTTGCTCCACCGTCATGCGTGGATTCAGCGAGGCAAACGGATCCTGAAAGATGATTTGCAACTCACGGCGCAGCAGGTTCAGACGCGAACCTGAAGCCTGGGTGATCTCTTCGCCCTGATAAAAGACACGCCCTTCGCTGGCCGCGAGTAAACGCAGGAGCAAGCGCCCAAGGGTGGACTTGCCAGAGCCGGACTCACCGACGATAGCCAGCGTTTCACCCGGCATTACCGAGAGCGAAACTCTGTCGACCGCCGTCACAAATTTTGCCGGGGCGAAGAGTTTTTTAGAACCGGGAAAAAGTTTGCTCAGATCGCGAGCTTCAAGAATGGGTACGGTCATGCGATTTCTCCCAGCGCGATATGTTGCTCAAGGGGGACGCGGAAACAGGCGACCTGATGCCCCGCGCCCAGGGTGTTCAGCACAGGTTTTTCATCGTGACAGCGGGTTTGCGCGAACGGACAGCGAGTGGCGAAACGACAGCCTTTTGGCATAAATTCCGGCAGCGGTACGGCACCTGGAATGGTGGAAAGCTGGCCTTTACGCGCACCGAGCGAGGGAATGGAGCCCATCAAACCAATGGTGTAAGGATGCTGCGGATCGGCAAATATCGCCTCGACGCTACCCTGCTCTACTACTTGTCCGGCATACATCACCGCCACCTGCTGCGCGACTTCTGCAACGACGCCCAGATCGTGAGTGATCATTAATACCGCAGTGCCGGTTTCCGCTTTCAGCGTGTTCAGCAGGCTCAGGATTTGCGCCTGAATGGTGACATCCAGTGCGGTCGTCGGTTCGTCGGCGATGAGCAGACGCGGGTGATTGATAAGCGCCATCGCAATCATCACACGCTGGCGCATCCCGCCCGAAAGCTGATGGGGATACGATTTCAGACGCATTTCGGGCGCAGGGATTTGCACTTTTTCCAGAATTTGCAGCGCCACTGCCATGGCGTCTGAAGGGGACATTTTCTGATGGCGGATAACCGCTTCGCTGAGCTGATCGCCCAGAGTGAAGGCCGGGTTTAGCGAGGTCATGGGTTCCTGGAAAATCATCGCCAGCTCGCTCCCGCGCAGATCGGCGTATTCCCGGGGTGAGAGCTTGCGCAGATCGTGGCGGCGGAACTGCATTTCTCCGCTTACGATTTGCGCGCTGGCTGGCAACAGCCCCATCAGCGCCAGAGAGGTGATGCTTTTTCCGCACCCGGATTCGCCCACCAGCGCCAGGGTTTCACCCGATTTGACGGTCAGGGAAATACCGTCGAGCACGCTGACCGGCGAGCCGGCAAATTTTACGTTGAGATTGTGCAGGCGAAGGACGGGTGCGGCCTCCTTAAAAGGGATCGTCGTCATAACAGGGAATCATCCTCAAGGTTGATGGCCTGAATCAAGGCGGTTTGCAGGCTGAGCAAGTGTTCGCGCATGGCGGCGGCGGCTTCATTGGGTTGGCGATTGATTATCGCCGTCATGATGTTGTCGTGATGGTCGTTGTAGCTGTCGACGCGCTCCGGCGTTCGGGCAAGTTCGCGTAAATGCTGCCAGCCGGGATCGCGGCGGACGGCATCAATGGCGTCGAATAGTCCCAGCATCAGGCGATTTCCGGCGGCCTCCGCAATAGCGCGGTGAAAGGCGCTGTCCCAGAGTTCGTTAAGATCGCGGTCATCCGGGCTGACCTTATTGATGCGTTCCAGCATGCGCTGCATGAGCGCGAGGTTTTCCCTGGTGGCACGCAGTGCCGCAAGTCGGGCCAGGCCCGGTTCGAGCTGCAGACGGGCTTCCATGACTTCCAGCAAATTGGTTTGTTGCACTAAACCCTGAAGTGCCAGCGGTTCAACAGGTGCAGCCGGACCAATAAAGGTCCCTTTGCCCTGCTTGCGCCAGATGCGCCCCTCTTCTTCCAGCACGTCCAGCGCACGACGAATTTCACGTCGCCCTACGCTGAGTGTTTCCGCCAATTCACGTTCAGTGGGCAGCGGAATGCCTGGTGTTGACTCGTGCTGATGGATGAGACCACGCAACTGCTCAAGCGCAGTGCTGGAATTTGCCAGAAACCGTGACGCTTTTTCCATAATGGTTCGCCTGCTTTCATCATTGCTTTATAGTTATTAACGATAAGCTATTGATATAGATAAGTACTTATCGCCCATATGATTAAGCAATTAACGAACCAATAAATGATTGGTTCAGGAACTTTCTGGAAAACAATGAGTAAGCTAATGATTATCGGAGGATTATTTTTTACAATGCAGTTACAAAAAGTCATGTTTGCAAATGAGTTGGCACATACAGTTGCACAAAAAAGGTGCGAAAGGCGCACTGAAATTGCACAATTGTTAATTAATTGCACCACTAACATTAACTTTTAGTTAACAAGACTGAGGAAAGGATAAGAGACGTGACAGGGCTGAAAATGACGAAAGCCTGAATCATTTCTGATTCAGGCTTTCTAATGTGGCGGAACGGACGGGACTCGAACCCGCGACCCCCTGCGTGACAGGCAGGTATTCTAACCGACTGAACTACCGCTCCGCATTGTTCCCTTGGGAACGAGGCGAATATTACGGTTTGCCTTCGATCCCGTCAACGCTTTTTCTCAACATTTGAATCAGTTGCTGCAAAAATCACCCGTGCGCAGGGTTTAAAGGGTTTAAAGCTGATTTATGCCCGCCAGAGGCAGCACCCACCTTTCTTCTGGACGATATCGAGACGCGACTCATGCGCTGCCAGCTCTTCTTCACTGGCTAAAATGACGCGTAGTCGGCTGTCTTGGCGCACAACGCGTTGAATTCCGCCGTTGGCCTGCTGCTGAGAATCGCTTTCAGTGCTGAAAGCCATCGACGTCTGACCGCCCGTCATGAGCAGATAGACGTCAGCCAGAATCTGGGCATCGAGCAATGCGCCGTGCAGCGTTCGTTTGCTGTTGTCAATTTCATAACGCGAGCAGAGCGCATCAAGGCTGTTACGTTTGCCCGGATACATTTTTCTCGCCAGCGCCAGGCTGTCGGTCACCTTGCAGAAGGTGTTTGTTTTCGGGATGTCACGGTTGAGCTTGCTGAATTCATAGTCCATAAAGCCGATATCGAACGAGGCGTTATGGATGACAAGTTCTGCTCCAGAGATGTACTCGATAAACTCATCCGCTACGTCCGCAAACGTGGGTTTGTCTAACAAGAATTCATCGGCAATACCGTGAACGCCAAACGCTTCCGGATCCACCAGACGATCGGGCTTGAGATAAACATGGAAATTTCTGCCCGTCAGACGACGGTTAATCACCTCAACGGCACCGATCTCAATGATCTTGTGCCCTTCGTAGTGCGCGCCAATCTGATTCATACCGGTGGTTTCAGTATCGAGAACGATCTGTCGTGTAATTGCAGTGCTCATATCAGTCATTTATGTCAGACTCGTCGTTTTACTGATCGTTTCAAATACAGGAAGTCTACCAGAGATGACTAAGCAGGTAGAAATTTTCACCGATGGATCTTGCCTCGGCAATCCGGGGCCTGGCGGCTACGGTGCTATTTTGCGTTATCGCGGACATGAAAAAACCTTTAATGAAGGTTATCACCTGACCACCAATAATCGCATGGAGCTGATGGCGGCCATCGTCGCGCTGGAAGCGTTAAAAGAAGATTGCGATGTGGTCATCAGCACCGACAGCCAATACGTGCGCCAGGGGATTACGCAGTGGATTCATAACTGGAAGAAGCGCGGATGGAAAACCGCAGATAAGAAACCGGTCAAAAATGTGGATCTCTGGAAGCGCCTGGATGCGGCGTTGAGCCATCACACCATTAAATGGGAATGGGTAAAAGGCCACGCAGGACACCCGGAAAACGAACGCTGCGACGAACTTGCGCGCGCGGCCGCGATGAATCCCATTCAAGAAGACGTGGGTTATCAGCCGGGTTCCTGATTACGGTTTGCGAAAATGTCGCGTTGCGCCCACGGCCTGACGAATCTGGGATTTCGCTTTGCTCTGTTTCATCGGATTCAGCGTAAGGGGAATGGTCCGCTTGCGCGCGACAATAAGCTGCATGCAGCCCAGCGCCGGAAAGTGCGTGGTTAGCATTTTCCCTCCCTCTTGCGTCCAGGGTAATACCTGAAAACCGCTGTAATGCATGACTTCAAAATTCAGCAACGAGAGCCAGTCAAGCTGTCGTGTGAACGTAAACATCCGGCTGTTGTACGGCGCTTTTCGACGTAATACGGGGACCAGTTTGCGCAGTCCCATCAGGCTCATCGGGTTAAAACCGCTCAATATCAGCCATCCATCATCGATTAACACGCGGTCGGCCTCTCGCAAAAGACGATGCGGATCGCTACACCACGGCAGCGTATTTGCCAGCAGACAGGCGTCAACGGATTTTTCAGCAAAGGGTAAATGCAACGGATCTGCCTTAACCTGAATGGGTTGACCAGCGAGCGAAACATTCACCTGATGGGAGATAGCACAGCTTTCAGTATTGATTTCCGCGCTGAGATTACCAATCTTGAGCAGGTGAAAACCGTACATTTTTGCGAGCCAGGGTTTGAGCTGACGCTCAAGCGCGTCGCGAAAATATTCACCCTTAGGCAATTGTGCCCAATGTTCTGGTGCAGAGACAATCTGAGGTATCCTTGCCGGCTTCATCAAAACACTCGCTAGGTTATAAGAGGTAATTTATGAATCTTATCAGTATTCCCGCATTTCAGGACAACTACATCTGGGTTTTAGCGGACGATAAAGATCGCTGCGTTATTGTCGATCCTGGTGAAGCGGCTCCAGTGCTGAAAGCGATTGAAGAAAATGGCTGGCAGCCCGAGGCCATTTTACTGACTCATCATCATAACGATCATGTTGGCGGCGTTCCTGCCCTGTGCGCAAAATTCCCTCATCTTGAGGTATATGGACCGCAGGAGACGCAAAATAAGGGAACCACCTGCGTAGTCGAAGAGGGGCAAAATGTCCTCATACAGGAGTGGGAATTTTCTGTATTTGCTACACCGGGTCACACTTCAGGACACATTTGTTTCTACAGTTCTCCTTATCTTTTTTGTGGGGACACGATGTTTTCTGGCGGTTGCGGACGGCTTTTTGAAGGGACGCCTGAGCAAATGTATCAGTCTTTCCAAAAGATTAACGCACTGCCTGAAGAAACCATCATTTGTTGCGCTCATGAGTATACATTAGCAAATATGAAGTTTGCTGTGAGCATCCTTCCTGAGGATCGTGCGATTCAGGATTATTACCACAAAGTGAAGGAGTTACGGGCAAAAAAACTAAGTACACTGCCTGTAATTCTCAAAAATGAGCGGGAAATAAATTTATTTTTAAGAACTGATGATATTGATTTAATTAATAAAATTAAGCTAGAAACAAAATTGCAACAACCTGAACAACGTTTTGCATGGTTACGGTCAAAGAAAGATAACTTCTAACAATTGCGGGTTGCCTTTTCAAAATTTCGCCGTTATTATCGCTCGTCTTTTAAGCAACTATTGACACACACATGAAGGCAAAAGCGATATTACTCGCCTCTGTCCTGCTCGCTGGGTGCCAGTCTTCTCAGAATACTGGTAACGTTCAGCAGCACGCACAGAGCCTTTCTGCAGCTGGTCAAGGGGAAGCAGGGAAGTTTACAAGTCAGGCGCGATGGATGGACGATGGGACATCATTTGCGCAGGATCAGGACTTGTGGGCCTCTATTAGCGACGAGCTGAAGATGGGAATTCCGGAAAACAACCGGATTCGCGATCAGAAACAGAAGTATTTGAGAAATAAGAGCTATCTCCACGATGTAACTTTACGGGCAGAGCCGTATATGTACTGGATAGCAGGGCAAGTTAAGAAACGTAACATGCCTATGGAACTGGTACTACTACCCATAGTGGAGAGCGCTTTTGACCCGCACGCGACGTCTGGCGCCAATGCCGCAGGCATTTGGCAGATCATTCCGAGCACTGGGCGCAATTATGGATTGAAACAGACCCGCAGCTACGATGCGCGTCGTGATGTCGTCGCTTCAACGACTGCCGCTCTCGACATGATGCAACGTCTGAATAAGATGTTTGACGGTGACTGGTTACTCACAGTCGCAGCGTATAACAGCGGTGAAGGTCGTGTACTGAAAGCAATGAAAGCGAACAAATCGCGTGGTAAACCTACCGATTTTTGGTCTCTCTCACTGCCTCAGGAAACCAAGCTTTACGTACCGAAAATGCTGGCTTTGAGCGATATACTCAAAAACAGTAAACGTTATGGCGTACAACTGCCTACATCCGATGAAAGTCGTGCGTTGGCCAGAGTTAGCCTCAGCAGCCCAGTTGATATGAAACAGGTTGCTGATATGACGGGAATTCCGGTTAAGAAGCTTAAGACCTTTAATGCAGGCATTAAAGGCTCCACACTGGGCGCAAATGGGCCGCAGTACGTTCTTGTTCCGCAGAAGCATGCAGAGCAGTTACGCGAGTCTTTAGCCTCAGGTGAAATTGCTGCCGTTCAGTCTACGCTGATCGCTGACGTTTCCTCTGTGACGAGTCGTAGCTACAAGGTGAGATCTGGCGATACACTTTCAGGCATCGCTTCACGTCTTGGCGTGAACACAAAAGATCTGCAGCAGTGGAATAATCTGCGCGGTTCTTCTCTGAAAGTGGGTCAGAATCTGACGGTTGGTGCAGGTAGCAGTGCACAGCGTCTTGCCCGCAACAGCGATAGCATTACTTATCGCGTACGCAAAGGCGATTCGCTGTCCAGTATCGCGAAGACTCACGGCGTGAACATCAAAGATGTGATGCGCTGGAACGATGATACCGGAAATCTGCAACCTGGCGATCAGTTGACGCTGTTTGTGAAAAATAGCGCAACGCCAGACTCCTGATAGCTCAATCCTTAATGAAAAGGCACCGATTCCCCCGGTGCCTTTTTTGTTTATCCTGCTTTATATGCCTCGGCCAGGATCGTATCGCTGGTGAATGAACCGTCCTCCTGAAGCTCAAAGTACGCTCTCACGTCCGCAGAAGCACTTTCCTGATACAACCTAATCGCCTGGCGTAACGCCTCAGGTGTGCGCATACGCGCAATCCAGGAGGTGAACTCAAGGGGCAAGCGGTCAGTCACCAACGATCGTGAAATTAATCCCGCGTCTGTCATCATTGAAAACCACTCGCCGCTGGAATAGTTGCGCACATGCGAGGTGTCACGCAAGGCTTCAACAGTCTGGAGCCAAACGTCACGTACTGGGTGTCCCGGGGACATAATATCCATGATGATAAAAATACCGCCGGGCTTCAGCACGCGTTTGATTTCGCGTAATGCCAGGCCGACATCGTGCCAGTGGTGGGCAGAATAGCGGCTGATGATAATATCAAATGACTCATCGGTAAAAGGCAGCGATTCGGCATACCCCTGCTGGGTCGCTATGTTACTCAGCCCTTTGTCTTTTGCCGCGTGTCTAACCACCTCAAGCATTTGGCTGGATAAGTCATATGCTGTCACTTTTGCAACGTGCTGCGCCGCAACAAAGCTCGCGTGTCCTGCCCCGCAACCTAAATCGAGAACATGAGCCCGGGGAAATGCGGCCAGTCGCTCGCCAAGACGCACCAAATCGTTGCCAGATGCATGTACCGCACTGGTCAGATAGGCCTTCGCCTGTGAGCCAAACTGTTTTTCTACGTTGTCATGATGGGATTGTGTTGTCATCGTACTGTCCTTTTGATTGAAAAATAAAGGGCAGCACCTCCGTAGGCCTGCCCGACGGCAGACCTGACTCACCATTACTTATCAGGTTTGCCGGGACTGAATTCAACGAGTAGAGGATTATGATCGGAGGCACGCGTGACCAGCACGGAAGCTTCGTGCACGTTCAGGCCCCGATAGAACACAAAATCAAGCGGACGACCAAACGCTTTACGGCGCTGGTCATCGGTAAAGCGAACTTCACGCAGAGACATTTCACGCGCAAAGCGATAAAGGGCATTCATTCGCGGTCGACTCCAGGCATTGAAATCGCCCGCCATAATAATCGGTCCACTGTGGTGTGCTATCTGATCGCCAATCGGAAGTAACTGTTTACTGTAAACATCCACGCCCAGACTGAAATTCACAGCATGAATATTCACGACCATTAGTAAACGGGTATCCGGCAAAGGATAGACCGTGACCAACGCCGATTTAGCCAGGCGTAAAATGGGCTCACGTTCACGCAATGGACAACAATAGACAGGATGTGCAGCCGAGAGAGTCATGACGCCTGACGGATGCTGAGGCAAGACAAATGCGGGAACCTGATCGGCGGCCAGATAGTTGGTCGTCGCAAAACGGACTAACTCAGGTGTGGTCTGCGCCTCTTGTAATAAGACCAGATGCGCATCTTTGCCGAAATTCTTCAGGACGGATAACCATTCAGCACGCTGTTGCTTGAAAATGTTCCATACCAGTACGCGGATTTTTTCATCGCTGCTTAACGGCGCACCGGCGGGCAATGCCTGACCAATGCTCGCAAAGGATCCCGGAGGCAAAATTCTCTCCGCGGGTTGTCCGGCGATATAGCGCATAGCATAGGTATTTTTTCGCACTTTTAGAAACGACCTCTATTACATGGACCCAGCCGAAATACTGGCGGGTTCTAATGTTATAGGGACTTTAGCTCACACTTTCAACGCAATTACTCATAAACCTGTTTCTGATTTTGTAAGCAAGCGCTTACTAAAGCTCATCAATCCGGGACATTTACTACTTAATTTTCGAACGGGTCTCCATTTTCAGGAGACTCATTATGGAGGTGCGCTGTGAAATTTACGGATCATGATGACATGAAGCGGACGTGAGTGTATTACTATCAAAAATAGTCATAACCTCAATAGAATTTTGCGGATGGTGCAATAATGAAAGCAACGTCAGAAGAGCTGGTTATCTTTGTGGCGGTGGTAGAAAGCGGGAGTTTCAGTCGGGCGGCGGTGCAGCTGGGTCAGGCTAATTCAGCCATTAGTCGTTCGGTAAAAAAGCTTGAAATGAAACTTGGGGTGAGTTTATTAAATCGCACCACGCGACAACTGAGCCTTACGGAAGAAGGTGAGCGATATTTTCGTCGCGTTCAATCTATCTTGCAGGAGATGGCCGCCGCAGAAACAGAAATTATCGAAACCAGGAGCACACCTCGAGGTCTACTGCGAATCGATGCTGCTACGCCTGTCGTCTTGCACTTTTTGCTGCCGCTAGTAAAACCTTTCCGTGAGCGTTACCCGGAAGTGTCGCTGTCGCTTGTTTCGTCCGAGACTTTTATCAACCTGATTGAACGTAAAGTAGATGTAGCGATTCGTGCTGGTACGCTGATTGACTCAAGCCTGCGCGCACGGCCTCTCTTTACTAGCTACCGAAAAATGATTGCCTCACCCAGCTATATTGCCCGTTACGGGAATCCCACTAATGTAGACGATCTTAAACGTCATCTATGCCTTGGCTTTACTGAGCCTGTATCGCTGAATACCTGGCCTATCGCCGGTAGCGACGGACAACCACATGAGATTATCAGCGGGTTGTCCTCTAATAGCGGAGAGACGTTAAAACAGCTTTGCCTTAGCGGCAACGGTATTGCCTGTTTATCAGACTTTATGATTAACAAAGAGTTAGAGAAGGGAGATCTCGTTGAGATATTGGCAGACAAACGTCTACCGGTTGAGATGCCATTCAGTGCGGTATATTACAGTGACCGAGCGGTAAGTACTCGTATTCGCGCCTTTATCGACTTTCTGAGTGAGCACGTAAAACAAATTCCGCTGGAAAGATAAGAGATGTGAGGCTACTTCATAAATACCCCACTCGGCATTGAACATGCCGGGTAATCTTGTTTACTGAGATTCACAACCGAGATTTTAATGATAAAACACTCAAACGGCAGGCAACAAAAAAGCCCTGAGCGTTAGCTCAGGGCTTCAAATAAGTGGCGGAACGGACGGGACTCGAACCCGCGACCCCCTGCGTGACAGGCAGGTATTCTAACCGACTGAACTACCGCTCCACCGAAGACTGCTGTAACCACCGGATTTATGCACCGGCTTACTACTTAATTTGATGCC
>NZ_JAZQNX010000043.1:0-9416 GCF_045627565.1 Lelliottia sp.
GTAGCTATACTGCGCTCCGCCTCCATGTAGCAATCGAGGCGCGGAAGATCGTCATCTCCGGTGAGGTGGCTGGATTTCAAATCCAGTTGGGGACGCCAGCGTTCCCGGGCAGGTTCGACTCCTGTGATCTTCCGCCAATTAGCCTCTACTGAACTCTCTCAAAGTCAATAAATCCCCTCCAAGACCTTATAAATCAGGGCTTATCCGTATCTCGAAGTCAACCGACTTCAACCCACATCAAGTTGTTTTTGGGGGTACCTTAGGGGGTGTTATTTTCTCTTAAAATATCAGCACCCCCAAAATGTCAAAAATGTGATATATAACAATAGCTTTAAATGAAATTTGTTATACAAGGGATACATTGGGGGTATCGGGTTAGTTCTAGCAGAAATCCCCTCAGGAGCATGGATTAATTAAAAGCCGGAGGATGTCATGGCGCTAACCGATGTTAAAGTGAAAACCGCGAAGCCCAAAGAAAGGCCCTATAAGCTGGCTGATGGCGGTGGTATGTATCTGCTGATTAACACTAATGGTTCAAAATACTGGCGAATGAAGTACCGCTTCGCCGGTAAAGAAAAGATGCTTTCTATTGGCGTATACCCCGATGTTTCACTGGCCGGCGCGCGTGAAAAACGCAGCGAAGCCAGAAAAATTCTCGCCGCAGGAATAGATCCGGGAGAAGCAAAGAAAGAGGAAAAAATCGCTCAGAAAATGAGCCTGAAAAACACTTTCGAAGCTGTCGCCCGTGAGTGGCACCAGTCAAAAGCCGATCGATGGTCATTACACTATCGTGATGAAATTATTGATACTTTTGAGAAAGATATTTTCCCCTATATTGGCAAGCGTCCTATTGCCGAAATCAAACCAATGGAGTTGTTGGAAGCACTACGAAAAATGGAGAAACGCGGAGCGCTGGAGAAAATGCGAAAAGTTCGCCAACGTTGCGGTGAGGTCTTCCGTTATGCGATAGTCACTGGTAGAGCTGAATATAATCCCGCCCCCGATCTTGCCAGCGCTTTAGCTACTCCCAAAAAGGCTCATTTCCCCTTCCTTACCTCCAGTGAACTTCCGTATTTCCTCAAAGACTTAGCTGGTTATACTGGCAGTATCATAACCAAAACGGCAACGCAGATTATTATGTTAACAGGAGTACGCACACAGGAACTACGTTTTGCCCGATGGGAAGATATCGACTTTGAAAAGAAATTATGGGAGATCCCTGCTGAAGTGATGAAGATGAAGCGGCCTCATATTGTCCCCTTATCAGAGCAGGTTATTGTCTTATTTAAACTACTTGAACCAATCTCAAAGCATCATCCTCTCGTCTTTATCGGCAGAAACGATCCACGCAAACCTATCAGTAAAGAAAGTGTGAACCAAGTCATTGAATTACTAGGATACAAGGGTCGACTCACAGGGCATGGCTTTCGCCACATGATGAGTACCATTTTACATGAGCAGGGTTTTAACTCGGCTTGGATTGAAACTCAACTTGCACATGTCGATAAAAACTCGATTCGTGGAACTTATAACCATGCGCAGTATTTGGATGGTCGGCGTGAAATGATGCAATGGTATGCTGACCACATCAATAGTCTGAGCAGTGGAATGGAAAGCAAAGTGGCATAAAACAGGATGCTCAGCCTTCAAGGTTGGGCGTTTTTCTTTCATAGCCGTTACTTCAATTCTACACTAAAAACTCACTGTTTTCATTTTAAATAAACTATTATTTTATTTAATAAGATACAGCAGTCTCAATATCGGGCACTGCAGTAAATTCTCTACGACGATCCCCTAAATCTTGTATGGCAATTCGCATTTCACTCTCCCCATACAGGAAACTCACCCGATGAAAAGATTTCTCATATTTGTCTTACTGACAATGCTGCCTTTTCTCATTGAGCGCTTTATGAAGCTGATTCATCTCATGGTGCTCTCAGTTCTGGCTCAATAAACGCCCTTCACGTGTCCGGCAACGCCGGATGACTCAATCTCAACTCATATTTGACTCAACTTAGGTGCAATACCGTCCGCCATGTCAACTCTCCTCTCTCAGGGCAATGGCTACCGCACGCCCGGCTTTCACCGTTCGGGGTCAATGTCTCTCTCAGTGTTCAGGTCTGGCCGGCGCCACACCTCAGCACTGAATAACCCGGGCCGAAGCCCGGGCGGTATGACGGTTATGCGGCAACCGGCTTACGCCAGTCGTCGCTGCCGGACGAACCGGATTTGAGGTGATCCCAGGTAATCTTGCGGTACGCCAGTGAGACTTCAATGAGCTGGGTGAAGTCCGATTTTTCCGCATCCTGGCAATGCGGCATATGCAGGTTAATATCGACAATGGTCGCGTCCTCCAGGGTGGTCGCGAAGAAATGCTCCTGCTTCCCTTCAACGGAGGTGCGGTACCAGTTGAGCTTCACTTCCGGCAGCATTTCACCGGAGGCCAGGGCGTTGTACATCAGCGGGACGGCCTTGTTCAGCGCGACGGTGAACTTCAGTGGTTTGTGCACGCGCTGGCCCGATGGCTGACCAGACTGCGGATCGGTAGGAACGGTGACCACATGCTTAACTTCCTGTACCAGCATTTCGTCCTTGTGGCCTTCCACATATATGTTGCCGACAGATTCTGCGGTAAATGCGTTTTCAGTAATGTTGCCCTGGGTTTTCCCTTTGATGCTGATATAACACGGTGTTGGCATTGCTAACTTCTCCATTGAATTAAACGTGATGTGTACTTCCGCCTGAGATATAGCAATACTCATGCCATATTTTTTATTTCATTGTTTTTAAAGGGTTTTATGTTTTCTGGTTGTGGGCAAAAAACGGGGTCGCGCAAGATCTTGCGCAAAATCAAGCAAGAAGTTGCGCAAATCTCTCACTTTCACGGCGTTTATTGCGTAAAAAGTGTTTTATCCTGAAAGTTGAGCAAGAAGTTGCGCAGATTTTGCATTCATACTTTTCGTGGTGCTTTTGTGTTCAATTCCGCAATTATTTTTGTGACACGAATCACACAAAAAACCACTCCATCGTGATTCGCGTGATTAAAAAACAACCACACCACCACAATCCGCCGTGCGCAACAGCCGCTCAGGGTGTCACCTCGTTCTGCTCCTGAGCGATGCGCAGGCTCCACTCCCGGGCCAGCTTCTGCGCGGCTTTAATTTCATCGGGCCTTAGCAGGGCCTCCAGCGCATTCAGTGCATCCACCGCATCTTTGGTGTTTTCCGTTGCGGCCAGGGAGTACCATGCATAGGCCTGAATGCGGTTGCGCGGCAGCCCCAGTCCGTCCTGGCTCATCATGCCTGCCCGGTACTGCGCCATCCGGTTTCCCGCCATCGCGCTGAGCCGGTATTGGGTGAAGGCCTGCGTATAATCATGTTGTCCACCAAGACCAAGGCGCAGCATGTCGCCGTAGTGGTAACGACCTTCCGCATCGCCCCGCGCCGCCAGCTGCTGCCAGGCGCTTCTGGCGTGAACCTCATCACCTTGTTTTTCATACCACCCGGCAAGCGCACGCGCAGCCTGAAGGTCGCCGCCTTTCGCCGAGAGCGTCAGCCAGTGAAGCCGCATCTCATCAGTGCTCGGGTACCGTCGCCTTTAACGTCTTCTACATCACGTACTGCATCAACGACATGCCACAGGCGCTGGCGAAACACCGGATTATTCATGGTCAGGTCCCCGTGCCGCCAGAGTCTCCGTCACCGCAGTAACGCCATACCTCTCTTATTTATCCGGCCGGGGCATCCCTGAATGCCCCTCATCCGTCCGGCTCCCTCTGAGATTTAACTCAATGACATTACTGAAAATGGTGCTCAACGCCCTGCGTCAGGTTCTGACGTGGTGCGCCAGCAGCCGGGCACAGCAGTTTGTGGAAGACCACTTTCGCGAAGAAGGCTATGACGAAAACAGTATTTACATCGCCAGACAGGTGGCACCCCTGCTCGCAGGTGCCTTAATCGCTGCCCTGATGGAGCAGATACTGCAGATTATCACCACACACTTAACCCACTGATGCCCTGCTCAATGAGCGGGGCATCAGGCTTTATGACGCTTATCAGGAGATGAAGATGCACAACACTGACGATCCCCCACTACCGTCCGGTCCATTTACCCGCCGGCAGGCCGATGTTGTGGTAGCGATATACCAGAACGTCGCTATCGAAGATGACCAAGGCACGCACTTTCGGCTGGTGATCCGTGACCGCGAGGAACAATTAATCTGGCGGGCGTGGAATTTTGAAGGCAACGCCGGGGAATGGCTTAACCGCTATCTGTTCAGCCACGGTATCCCCGGAGACTGACTCACCACGGGCCTCGCCCGAATACCCCCCACACCAACAGGCCATGTTCCCTCCGGGGCGCATGGCCTTTTTGTTTATGCCGTTAAATCAATCGACAAAGGAAATTAACAATGCGTTTAGCCAGCCGCTTCGGGCGGACAAACCAGATACGCCGCGACAGACCGCTAACCCGGGAGGAACTGATGCAGCACGTTCCCAGCGTCTTCGGAGAGGACAAACACGACTCAAGGAGCGAAAAGTACACTTATATCCCCACGATTACCCTGCTCGAAAATCTTCAGCACGAAGGCTTTGAACCCTTCTTCGCCTGCCAGTCACGCGTTCGTGACCAGACCCGACGAGAGCACAGCAAACACCTGTTACGTCTGCGTCGGGCCGGGCAGATCAATGGCCAGCAGGTACCGGAGATCATTTTGCTCAACTCGCATGATGGAAGTAGCTCATATCAGATGCTGCCTGGGCTGTTCAGAGCCATCTGCACCAACGGGCTCGTCTGCGGACAGTCGTTCGGTGAAATTCGCGTGCCGCATCGGGGCGATGTGGCCGGGAAAGTGATTGAGGGTGCTTATGAAGTGCTCGGCGTCTTTGACAGGGTGGAAGAGAAACGTGACGCCATGCAGTCGTTACGCCTGCCGCCGCCGGCACAACATGCCCTGGCGAACGCTGCACTGACGTACCGCTATGGCGAAGAGCACCAGCCGGTAACCGCTGCGCAGATACTGACGCCACGCCGGTATGAGGACCGTCAGGACGACCTGTGGACCGTTTATAACCGCATTCAGGAATCGTTGCTGAAAGGCGGCCTGCCGGGGCGCACCGCACAGGGTAAACGTACCCGTACACGTGCGATTAACGGCATTGATGGCGACGTTAAGCTCAACAGAGCGCTCTGGGTGATGGCCGAAGAACTGCAGCAGGCTCTGATCTGATGCAGCATGTTACAGACGATGCCAGTCAGGCGGACGTTTATCCGCTTTCCCTGAATGAGGCTCCGGGCTGCCGCTCCATCTCTGATGACGACCTGTGCGCCTGGTGCACACATCTTCTCTACCGACCCGGAGAACTCAGCCTCTGTCAATTAAGCCTCGCCGACAGTATATGGCCCGCCTGTTGTGATGAGAACGGCGATGCGCAGTCCTGCCCGTCACTCCTGCTGAACCAGCATCCCCAACCCAATAAATAAACAAGGAAAACGACTATGACCGACATTATCAACCTTAACGATACCCTCCCGATACCAACACAACCTGCCGGTTCTGCACCCGCACTGACCGCCAGCCTCGTACAGGACGAGCAGCGCATCGGCTTCTGGCCACAGCACTTCGGACGCATACCGCAGTGGATAATCCTCGAACCGACCGTCTTCGCCTGGATGGACCGCGTCTGTGCAGACTACAACGGCGGCATCTGGCAGTTTTACACGCTGAGCAACGGCGGTGCGTTTATGGCCCCGGAGACGAATGAGGATGCCGATGAGCTCTGGTCGCTGTTCAACAGCATGAACGGTAACGGCGATGAACTCAGCTCTGAAGCCGCCGGGATTGCCGTCTGTCTGATGACTTACAGCCACCACGCCATGCGCACCGAATGCGACGCCATGACGGAGCACTATTACCGCCTGCGGGACTACGCGCTCAGTCACCCCGAATGCAGTGCCATCATGCACATCATCGACTGAGGTCAGCCGCTATGGAACAACAGTTACCGCTGTTTGCCCGTGAATTAGCCCCTGCCGACCAGCAGACGGTCAGGGAAGCATTAATCCTGCTGGAATGCCAGCTACGTGAACCCGGCACGTCATTTACCTCAAGCCATGCCGTCCGCGACTGGCTGCGTCTGCAGCTTGCCTCACTGGAGCGCGAAGAATTTACCGCACTCTTCCTCGATAACCAGCATCGCCTCATAGCCCACGACACGCTCTTCACCGGCACGATTAACCATACGCAGGTCCATCCCCGTGAAGTGGCGAAAGCGGGGCTGAAGCATAATTGTGCCGCCGTGATTGTGGCGCACTGCCATCCGTCAGGGGTTGCCGAACCCAGTAATGCCGACCGTCAGGTCACTACGCGTATTCAGCAGGCTCTGGGGCTGGTTGATATTCGTCTGCTGGACCACCTGGTGGTGGGCGGCATGGAAATCGTCTCGTTTGCAGAGAGAGGCTGGCTTTGAAAATCATCAGTAAACGCCAGGCAATGACGATATACCGCCAGCATCCACAGTCCCGGTTGTTTCGCTTCTGTACCGGGAAATACAAATGGTCCGGCAGCGTATGCCACTACGCCGGTCGGGAAGTACAGGATATCAGCGGCGTGCTCGCGGTATTCGCTGAACGCCGTCAGAGCCGCAACGGGCCGTATGTCGTATTACGCAGCGTTACCCTGAATTAATTCACGTTTAAGGAAGGCTAAATTGTCAAATAAAATACCGCCTGTAAACCACGATATCACCGAACCCTGGTGGGGTCTGAGACGCAACAACACACCCTGTTTTGGCGCGAGACTGGTACAGGAGGGCAACAGGCTGCATTACCTGGCTGACCGCGCCAGCATCACCGGGACCTTCAGCGAGGCAGATTTACGCCACCTCGACCAGGCATTCCCGCTGCTGTTGAAGCAACTTGAACTGATGCTCACCAGCGGTGAGCTCACTCCCCGCCATCAGCACAGTGTGACCCTGTATGCAAAAGGGCTGACCTGCGACGCGGATACCCTCGGCAGTTGTGGTTATCTCTATCTCGCAATTTACCCGACAGCTGCAACAACCGAATAACCCTTCCGGCATTTTTCCTCCATTTAACTCACCAGTAAAGGTTTCCATTATGCAAACACAACCTGTTCCCCCGACACGGGAGGCTTTGCCACGCCCGTCACCCGTGGCTATCTGGCAGTGCCTCCTGAGCCACCTGCTGGACCGTCACTACGGTCTGACGTTAAACGACACGCCGTTTGGCAACGATGGCGTGATTCAGGAGCATATCGACGCCGGGATCTCACTGTGCAACGCCGTGAATTTTATCGTGGAAAAGTACGATCTGGTACGCACCGATCGCCGTGGTTTTAACGCAGAAACACAGTCGACGCTTCTCACCAGTATAGATATTCTCCGCGCACGGAAAGCCGCCGGGTTGATGGCCCGCAACGATTACAACGTGGCGACCGATATCACCACCGGAAAATACCGTGAGGTGCAACCATGAAGCTGTCCCTGACGGTAGAAGCCGATACCGTCACTATACTGGCCCTCAACATGGGCCGGATTGCCGTGGATATTGACGGCAGTGAACTAGCTAACCTGATCGATGTGGTAAACCAGAACGGTTATTCGCTTCGCGTTGCAGACGAGCCGGGGAAGCTGATTGTTGAAGATCCACTTCCGCCCGTTGCCCGCCTGAACGGCATCCAGTGCAGTACCGCCCATATCACCGAAGCCGACAACACCCTGCTGTTTACCCTTTCACACCAGAACGAAGACTTTGGCGACAGCGAGTGGATTAGTTATACCGGCTCGGGTTATCTGCTCCGCCTGGGCGCGTGGTCGTTTCCGGTCTTACGCCTCAAACGCCTCGGCCTGTCGAAAGCCTGTCGCCGCCTGGTAGTGACGCTTATGCGTCGCTACGCCGCTGGCATTGTTCATCTGGATGCCTTTGGTGAGATATTGCCCGGCTTTGCCACCTTTGACTGGTAACCCCACCTCAATCATCACAAGGTTTTCGCATGCCGGAATTAACCACAGAAACTGCCCTCGATATTTTGATTCACTGGCTGCAGGACAACATCGACTGCAACACACCGATTATCTTCGACAACGACGAAGGCAACACCCACTCCGCAATACTGTTACCCCCTGTCACACAAGCATTGCAGGACGTTCGCGATCTCCGTCATCTTCAGCTTCTGCAACAGGCCAGAACGGATTAGCCATCGAAGCATCACACACGCACAAGCACCAGCCCTCACCGGCTGGCGTTTTGCTTTATATAAAGGAAATAAATGATGTCAGACCTTACCCTCACCGAACCCGAAGTATTCACCGGCCATACCGACGTGATTTGCTCTACCAGTATTGAACGTATCGTTACGGGACGTAACGCCGCGCTTACGCAGATTGAATCCCTCATTCAGCAACTGGACGATATTTCGACGCTGACCCGCAGCATCGGCGGTAAAACCGCTCTGGACTGGGCCATGAAGCAGGACTTCCGCTGCGGCTGCTGGCTGATGGAAAAAAGAGAAGCGGCGATGAAAGCCATTACCCATAATCTCGATCGCGGTATATGGCGGGATTTGATGAAGCAGTCGGGGATGCTAAGCCTGATGGATGCTGCGGCCCGTGAGCAGTGGTACAACAGTCTGGAGAAGGACGATATTCCGGTGGTCAGCGAAGAGAATATCCTGAGCACCTTTGAGCAGTTGCATCTGAATAAAGGAGAGGTTTTTGAGCGCGGAGTGATAAATGTGTTCAAAGGATTATCGTGGGACTATCGGACGAATTCACCCTGCAAATTTGGCACGAAAATCATCGTCACAGGGCTGGTCAAATGTGACCGATGGGGATTTGGGCTTAACTGGGGCTGGCAGCGTGACCGCCTGGCAGACCTTGAGCGTATGCTGATGATCCTGGATGGTAAGCCTGTCCCCGACAACCGCGCTGACGTTACCTGTCGTCTCGGCGACCATATCCATGCTAATCGGCACTGCAACCGTTACGAGGATGAGATGTTTGCTATCAGATACTTTCAGAAGGGAACAGCCCATATCAGCTTCAAACGACCTGAGCTGGTCGATAAACTAAATGACATCATTGCTAAACATTATCCTGGAATGTTACCTTCACAATCTAGCACCACGAATTGATTACAATCGCTATTTAGCCCACATTCCCCCAAGTAAAACCATTTGGGGGTGCTTATGGGGGTTAGTCATTTATCCAACACGAAATATTAACATTTAATCAATAAGTTAACCACCCAATACGACTCCTGTGATCCCGCCAATAATGTATTATGTGATTGTAGTAATTATTAACCTTCCTAATTAGTAAATATAGCCTATCAGTGAATTAGACATAATGTGCATTTGATCACTTATAGTGCTAAACAGACAATGCTATTCTCTT